>NZ_JBQMTM010000008.1:0-158347 GCF_053470325.1 Colwellia sp. MEBiC06753
GGGTTGTGAGGCCTTGAGCTAACTGATACTAATTGCCCGTGAGGCTTAACCATACAACACCCAAGTAGTTTTTACTATAAAGTGTGTATGATGACTGACAAGTCAGAAATGAATAACACGTACTTAGGGTACACTTGATTAGATTCGATATATAAACGTTTTCCAGATTGTAACAGTTTCGCCTAGCGACAATAGCGTTGTAGAACCACCTGAACCCATGCCGAACTCAGAAGTGAAATGCAACTGCGCCGATGGTAGTGTGGGAGTTCCCATGTGAGAGTAGGACATCGCTAGGCACCTAATATAAAAGCCCAGTCATAGACTGGGCTTTATTCAGTTCCGGAGGGGTTCCCGAGTGGCCAAAGGGATCAGACTGTAAATCTGACGGCTCCGCCTTCGGTGGTTCGAATCCACCTCCCTCCACCATATAAAACAAACCGTCCTATTAGGGCGGTTTTTTTATATCTAGAATTTATGGATGAGAACTTGTACGACAAAATTGTTGGGAACAATTTTGAATGTGCTTTAGCGCAGCCCGAAGGGTAAAAGATAGGAAGCCTTTTATAATCCACCTCCCTCTACCATATATCTAAGCCTGCTTAACGAGCGGGCTTTTTTATGCCTGAGATTTACTTACTTAATTAGTAACTTCGCGTTAAAGCGTTGAGCTTTTGATTAAGCAATTGATAACGATGATAGCCATGATGATCATTAGGTAAGCCGGTCAAAGAAGCTAATAACTCCTGCGCCTTTAATTTATATTTAGTTAAGCGCTGATCTTGTTCAAATAGCGTAAGTAGTACCTGAATTAAATTCAGTTTAATACCAATATGATTAGGGTAAATTGCAATGGCCTGGTTGAGATCTTTAAGCGCATCTTTGTACCTATGCTGTCGATAATGACTAGTGGCATTATTTAATACTTTCTGCGCTTGTTTTTGCTCTTCACTTTGCAGTTGAGTATCAATTAGCTGATCGACTTCACTCATTAAAGTTAGGTTATCCGGCTCTCTAACAACCACTTTACTGATTAAGTTAGAAGCCGTTGCTTGCCTATTAAGGTCTATTAGTAATTTCGATAAATCAACCAAAGTACTACTTTCTAAATTATCAGCTTGTTTATTGATCTGTTTTTCACAGCTTTGTAATAATCTTTTGGCGTCATATTCTTCTCTAGTTTTCCTCATCAACCGAACGGTATGCAATTGCGCCTGCAAACGAGTATCTAAGTTATTAAATGTTTTAGCTGTTTCGCTCAGTGCGTTTGTTACTCGGCTTTTTTGTAGCTTTAATTGGTAATCACTTAGCTGAGGCGCAAGTTCGTTGAGTGCACTTGAATAGTTAAAAGCGTTTGCTGGTTTATGATGAATTGAGTTAAATGAAAACTGATAGTTATGTTCATATGCTTTGGTCGCTTTTTCAAAGTTACCATTGTCATAACAAAGTTTAGCGTAGCGCTCTAATCGTTTAATAGAGTATGGAGAAATTGTTAGTGCAATTTCTAGTACTTCTTCCGCTTTAACCATTTGATTAATCGTCTCATAGCTAGTAGCTAACCAGTCATAAGAAGACAAATATAATGGTGATGTTTTGATCAGGCTTTGGAATCGTAAAATAGCATCTTTGACTTTATTGCGCTTTAGGGCGATTTTACCCAAGCCAATACTTGCCCATTGACAACCTTTTACATCGATAAAGCGATTATAAATGCGTGAGGCTTCATCATATTGTTCAAGCTCGAATAGTTGTCTAGATTTAATGCCGAAGCATTCTGTACGATATGGGCTACCATCCTGTATTGCTTGTTCGCAAAGCGCTATTGCTTTATAGGCATCGTTTTGATCTAGCGCTTGATATACGTCTCGCATATGATGCTTTTTACGATAACAACGTTCCAAGCGCGTCAATAAATCTTGTATACGATAAGGCTTAGTTAAGTAGTCGTCGGGTTTATGCTCTAAAGCGGCAAGTACCATGGCTTGAGAGTTTTCAGCGGTGATTAATATCACTATGGTTTGTCGATCAATTAAGCCACTTGTTTTTAATTCTTCTAACAGTTGCTGCCCATTTTTCTGGCTGTCACCTAAGTCATAACCTAATAATAAAATGTCATAATGATTTTCTGAACATCGTTGAATAACATCATTGGCATAGCCTACGGCTTCTACGGTTTCAGCATTCAAGTCGAATGCAAACTGCTTAAGTAAATCACGAGACGGCTTAAGGCTGTCTATGATTAAAAAGCGTTTGTCTCGATAGTCACTTAACGTCATTCATTCCACTTTGCTGAATCAGTCCTTTCTTGCTTTTTAGCCAACTTTATATAAAAAGTCTATTTTCTTTAGGCACTGATAAGTTTAATAACTGGCGGTACATTCAACTTCTACTCTAGCATTCAAGGCAAGGCCTGAAGCAGCAAAAGCGCTTCTGGTAGGTAAAGCACTACTAAAGTAAGTCTTATACACCTGGCTAGCGGCAGCCCAGTCTTTAATATCGGCTAACATTAGTGTGCATTTAGTTATATCACTATAGTTAAGCGAGTATTCTGATAACACTTGACCAATGTTTTTCATCGTTTGATGCATTTGTCCTTTGATATCATTTGATGCCAAGGTCATAGTGCCTGGAAAATTACCGATTTGCCCTGACATCCATAGTGTGCTGCCAACGCGTTTTGCCGGACTAAAAGGCAAACGTGGATCAGCACCACGATAGATAAATTGCCCGTGTTTAATAACATGAGCAACACTGTTGATATTGGCAATATCGTCAGTAGGGTTGTTATTAAAGATCACCATATTTGCAAGCTTTCCAGATTCTATGCTGCCAATGGTTTCTGACATACCTAGTACTTTAGCATTATTTAGTGTAGCAGCTTGTATTGCTTGTATCGGCGATAATTTGCCGTCGTCTACTAATAGTTGTAATTCATGATAAAGTTGAACGCTGTTATCACTAAAAGCATCAGTACCGGCGGAGATTGGAATGCCTGCTTTATTGGCAAGTTGAGTTAGCATCACAGCATGGTGATAGCGCTTTTCGGTATTACTATCTTTGTCTTTACGTTGTTCAAATACGGTTAACGTAGCATCTAATATTGTGCCTTGCTTTTTCATACGGTCAAAGAGGCTGCTGTAGTTTGCTGCTTGATAAGACGCTTGTTCTTGAGCCTTATTGGGAGAAACGTTTTGTCTACGCCATGCTTTGTAATCGTCGATGATTTCTGCAGCAAAATCAGGTGCATGGGAAATGGCTTCTACGCCCGCATTTATTGCTGCACTTGGTTTAGCTGGCCCAATAAATACATGTGACCACACCTTTAGGCCGTGGTTTTTTGCTGCTTTGGCAATTGCACTAAGTTGTTCAGTGGTTATTTCAGCATAAATTTTTATGCCAGTTGCCCCTGTACCTAGGGCTTTCAGCATTAGCGCGTCTAGATTAGTATCATCATTAATGGCTGCCATCCAAGCAGTTGTGCCTGCTTGATAACCTTTTGCTGATGAAATGGTGCGAGGATCGGCAAAAAAGCTGTCGCCGCCAAGGATCACAGAATAATAAATATCAGGTGATTGTATGTTATTGAGCATGGCATCACGTTGTAACCCAGCTAATACGCGGATATCGCCACCCATATCGCGCACGGTTGTTACACCGCCACGTAGTAGGGTGCGTAAACGTTTTAACGTCGCAGGGCGGTTGTCAAAATCGTCGGGATCGGTGGCATGATGTACATGACCATCTATCAACCCCGGTGCTAGGTATTTACCTTCAAGATTAATTACAATCGTGTTTTCAGGAAGGTCTATCGTCTCTGAATGCTCAACATTTACAATATGTTTATCTTTAATCACAACGGTTTGATTTGGCTTTATCGCTAAGGTATTGACATCAATTAAGTTAACATCTTTCAGTGCTATGTTTTGCGCTGATACAGAAAGCCCGCACCCTAAGTAAAGTAAAATCCAGCTAAATAGTTTCATTGCAATACCTTGTTCCTTTTGAGTTAAGCGCTAAAGGTATATTGGTTTAAATGGTGGATAATGTACATGAAAAATAAGGAAAACATTGAAAATCAAAATAATTGTACGAAACTGTTAGTAGAAATTAATTGATTGAAAAATAACATTTTGTTATAAATCTGTTAATAAGCTTAAGGAGGATGTAATGGAATACAGTGAATCTATCATCAACGGTGGTGTAACTTATAAGCATCAGTGTTTGAAGTGCGGTTGTGAAAAGCATAATGTCCGAGGCAATATCCGCTACGCCTATCTCCTATTAGAGAGCCTGCCAATTTATCCAGTCGGCAAAAGTATCAAGTTAGAATGTGTTAATTGTTTACATATAGTGGAACAAGCACAACTTGAGAAAAGCCTATACCGACAATTACAGTCATCGGTATTTACCATTTATCATTTTTTGGTTAAATTTTTAGGCTTATTTTTAATTGCATTTGCCTTATTTTCTTGGTGGCAATCAGCAGAACAAAGTCAGCGCAATATCGAGCGTATTGTTAGTTATCCGCAGGTCAACGACTTTATGTTGCTGGATCAGCGAGTGCTGGCTACAGATACCCGACCTCATGAAAACTATCGCATTGCTAAAATTGTTGATGTGACCGGAGATACAGTCTCATTAGTGTTTGGCAATATTTTGTATCGGCATGAATCAGCTTTTGAGAATGCCATTGCTGCGGGACAAACTCGGGTTTTTAGTTATTTTGGTGGTCGGGAATATCATTTTACCGAAACAGACTTAGTAGCCTTATATGAACGTGGTGGCATTGTGAAAGCCGCGCGGCCAACAGCTAATATGTTATTTGGCAATTTTGTTATCAATGATACCGGTTACCGTATAGGTAGTGGTTATATCGCAGGAGAGCGAGAATATGTTTCTGGTTTGGCATTTGAACAAGCCTCATATCTAGAAGATCACCAAATTAAAGCATTTAATAAATTTTTAGCGGCAGCAGAAATGGGTTTTGCACTAGGACAAATCAAACTGGCAGAGCTTTATTTAGCAGGGGAAGTAATTGAAACCAATTTGCATTCAGCATTAATTTGGTTGGAAAAAGCCGCATTGCAAAGTAATGAGTCGGCGGTAAAAAAATATGCCATTGTTTGTAAGCAAACTAAAGGCTGTAGTGTTACTTCATTTTATCAGCGGTTAATTGATCACGGTGTTAATTTGACGGTAAATGAACATACAGATCAGTTTCGTATTGTCGAGGATGTGACTAGAGAGTAATTTCGATAGTTAATAAGTGTTTATAGGTTTATTCAATAGGTATAAATGAGAGAGGGTGATACCTGCGCTAGTCTTGCTTTAAGACCTAAGTATCACCCCGTTTGCAGCGAGCAAATTTAGTTAAGAAGCGTTACTGATTCGCTTCAACAATACGCTTCATATCAGTCATATAGCCGCGTAATTCCTTACCGATAACTTCGACGCTATGGCTACGAATCGCTTCATTCACTTCGATTAAACGAACATTATCAACACCGTTTGAGCTATTGCCTAAGCCTTCACCTAAATCAGCTAATGTTAGCTTACTAACAAAGTCTGAAAGCAATGGCACTGCTGCGTGACTGAATAAATAGTTGCCGTATTCTGCGGTGTCAGAAATGACCACGTTCATCTCATAAAGCTTGTTACGAGCGATACAATTTGCGATTAATGGCGTTTCATGTAGTGATTCATAGTAGGCTGACTCTTCGATAATGCCGGCAGCAACCATAGACTCAAACGCTAATTCAACACCGGCTTTGATCATTGCGACAAGGAAAATACCGCGGTCGTAATATTCTTGCTCGGTAATGTCGGTGGCGCAATCGGGTGCTAATTCAAACGAGGTTTCCGCTGTTTGTGCACGCCACGTTAACAGGTTAACATCGTCATTTGCCCAGTCTGCCATCATGGTTGTCGAGAACGTACCATCAATAATATCGTCCATATGTTTTTCAAATAGTGGACGTAAAATTGATTTAAGCTGTTCAGCCATGTCGAATGCTTTAATTTTCGCTGGATTTGATAAGCGATCCATCATATTGGTGATACCGCCGTGTTTTAAACCTTCGGTAACCGTTTCCCAGCCGTATTGAATAAGCTTTCTGGCGTAACCAGCATCAACACCGTTCGCGACTAATTGTTGATGACCTAAAATTGCGCCAGTTTGTAACATGCCACATAAAATGGTTTGTTCACCCATTAGATCTGATTTTACTTCAGCAATAAAAGATGACTCTAAAACGCCGGCACGGTCACCACCGGTCGCTGAAGCGTACGCTTTTGCAATTGCTAAACCATTGCCATTTGGATCATTTTCAGGGTGAACTGCAATCAAGGTTGGCACACCAAAACCACGCTTGTATTCTTCACGTACTTCGGTACCAGGACACTTAGGCGCCACCATTACTACAGTAATATCAGGGCGAACTTGCATGCCTTCTTCAACAATATTAAAACCGTGCGAATAAGAAAGCGTTGCGCCATGTTTCATTAACGGCATAACCGCAGAAACCGCAGAGGTATGTTGCTTATCTGGCGTTAAGTTTAATACTAAATCAGCATTAGGAATTAACTCTTCATAGGTGCCAACAGTAAAACCGTTTTCTGTCGCCCAGCGCCATGATTGGCGTTTTTCTTGGATTGCGGCTTCACGTAAGGCATACGAAATATTTAAGCCGGAATCACGCATATTCAAGCCTTGGTTTAGGCCTTGAGCACCACAGCCGACAATGACAATATTCCAATCTTTAATAAAATTACAGCCGTCAGAGAATTCATCTCTTTTCATAAAACGGCATTTGCCTAATTGAGCCAATTGCTCACGTAAACTTAAGGTATTGAAATAATTTGCCATGGTTTTTCCAGCATTTTGTTGAATAATAGCCCTACAATAAAACGAACTTATCGTTGCTTAAAGTGAATTGTTTGCATTACTATGTTGCAAAATTTGCAACAATAAAGGCTGGCAATGGATTCAAAAGCGTTGGCGATGTTTCGTCACTTAGCAACTGAGCTACACTTTGGCAAAACGGCTGAGGTTTTCCATGTCAGCCCCTCAACGTTAAGTCGCACTATTTCTCGCCTAGAGCAAGAACTGGGCTGTAGTTTGTTGCATCGAGATAATCGCAGTGTCACTCTGACTGAAGCAGGTTTGAAGGTAAAAGCCTATGCTGATGAGCAAAATGAGCAATTAGCGCTGCTGAAACTTTCGTTAAATCAACAGCAAGCCCAGTTAACAGGAAAACTACGTATTTATTGTTCGGTTACTGCTGCCTATAGCCATTTGCCGAAACTTATTGATCGGTTTCGCCAGCAACATCCGTTGGTAGAAATTGTCCTAACCACCGGTGATGCAGCAGATGCCTTACCGCAAATTCAGCAACAGCAGGCAGACTTAGCAATAGCAGCTAAGCCAGATAATTTATCTAGCAGTTATTATTTTTATCCGATTGAAACCATACCGTTGCAGTTAATTGCGCCAACTATTGCTTGTCAGGTGCAACAGCAATTGCAGGCTGCTTCTATTGATTGGTCAAAGTTGCCAGTGATTTTGCCTGAGCACGGTTCAGCGCGTTCGCGTTTTGAGCGTTGGTTTCGCACCATGCAATTTGGTAAACCGAATATCTACGCGACGGTTTCCGGACATGAAGCCATTGTCAGTATGGTCGCTGTTGGTTGTGGTATTGGCATAGCGCCAGAAGTGGTAATCGAGCACAGCCCGTTGAAAGATCGGGTGTATCCGCTGGATATCGATCACCAAATTGCACCGTTTGAATTGGGTATTTGCTGTTTAAACATTCGCAAAGAGCAAGCGCTAATTAATGCGTTTTTTAGTGCCATTGATAGAAATTAAATGGCGACAGCCTCGGTTAAATGCCGCAGTATTCTATCCATTGCCCGGTAAGAAAGTGCCTCAATTAAATGACTGTGGCTGATTTGTTCGCAGCTTTCCATATCCGCTAGCGTACGCGCAATTTTTAATATTTTGTGATGCGCTCTGGTTGATAATCCAAGCTTTTCAACCGCCAGTTCTAAAAACTCATTGTCATCACTGCTAAGTGGGCAATATTGTCTAATTTCGGTACTGCTTAATTGGGCATTGGCTTTGTTTTGGCGCGCTATTTGTTGTTCGCGACAAGCCGTGACTCTAGCGCGAATGTCCGCACTGGTTTCTTCTTGTCCATTGTTTTCTGACCATGCACCGCGTGGCAATCTTGCAACTTCAATTTGAATATCAATTCGGTCTAAAAAGGGGCCGGATAAGCGATTTAGGTAGCGCAAGGTTTGCTCAGGTGTGCTGCGTTTATCGTTATAAAACCCTGTTGGGCTGGGGTTCATTGCTGCAATAAGTTGAAAGTTGGCTGGGAAGGTTTGCTTGTGATTAGCTCGAGAAATGGTCACCTCGCCTGATTCCATTGGCTCTCGCAAAACATCTAACACTTTGCGATCAAACTCTGGCAGCTCATCTAAAAATAACACGCCATGATGAGCTAATGACACTTCACCAGGCTTTGGCTGTGTGCCGCCACCAATCAGTGCTGGCGCTGAAGCGGTGTGATGGGGTGCGCGAAAAGGTCGTATGCTCCAAGTGGTTTCATCAATGTCAATTTGACTTATCGATTGAATGGCGGCACTTTCCACCGCCTCTTGCTGGCTCATTGGCGGCAAAATACTCGGTAACCGACTGGCTAACATGGTTTTTCCTGTACCAGGTGGCCCAACAAATAATAAATTGTGACCACCACTGGCGGAAATCTCCAATGCCCGCCTTGCTAGTGGCTGACCGATCACATCCGCCATATCTAAGTGATGTTCTGTATGGAAAAGTGGTGGTGGCGAGCCTTGAAAATAGGGCAGTGGCTGTTGCCTAGCAAAGTGTGGAAACAAGGCCTGCAAGTGCTCAATGGCAATAACTTTCTCGGTATCTACCCATTGTGATTTTTCTGCATTTTCCCTCGGAATAATCAAGGTTCTGTTAGATGATTTGCACGCTAGTGCTAAAGGTATTTCACCGATAATGGGTCTAAGCTCGCCAGATAAGGCCAATTCGCCAGCAAATTCATATTCTGCTAATTCATCACTGGGTAATTGATTGGAGGCCGCTAAAATGCCTACGGCAATTGGTAAGTCAAATCGGCCGCCTTCTTTGGGTAAGTCAGCGGGCGCTAAATTAACGGTAATGCGTTTGGCTGGAAACTCATAGCCGCAGTTGATAATGGCACTACGAACCCGATCTTTTGCTTCTTTCACCGAAGTTTCAGGTAAACCGACAATACTAAAAGCAGGTAAACCATTGGCAATGTGAACTTCTACAGTGACCAGTGGGGAATTTAACCCAAGGCGTGCGCGACTATAAACACAGGAAAGTGACATAAAAAATCCATTTAAATCAGTCCATTTCCAATAAATTCTAGACAGTAAATTGCATTCGCGCGAACTGAAATATAACTAGGTTTTAAATTTGTTATAAAACCTAGTTATAAAACATTGTTAAAAAGTGCTTGCGCAATCGTTAATTGCTGTGTTACTAATTTAAAAAGATAAACCAATTAAATAATTTTTCAGAAAAACTAAATAAATATGCAAAAATTTGTCGTAGTGATTATTAACATTCTCGTCGTGGTGATTATTAAATCGTCGCGGGGGTGTTCATTGCGCTAAGAAAATTTTTTCTGAAATAGCTAAAAACACAAACCCCCGCTCCGAAAGGAACGGGGGTTTTGCTTTTAAGGGACTTTGTAAATCATGACCACTGAAACTCAATATACAGGCGCGAATTTGTTGTTTGACGTGCTCAAACAACATGGCGTTCAACATGTATTCGGCTACCCTGGTGGGGCTATCATGCCGATTTATGATGCGCTGTATGACAGTGACGTTGATCATTTTTTATGTCGTCATGAACAAGGTGCTGCGTTTTCAGCAGTAGGTTATGCAAGGGCTTCGAAGAAAGTGGGTGTTTGCTTCGCTACTTCTGGTCCTGGTGCAACTAATTTAATTACTGGTCTTGCTGATGCGATGGGCGATTCGATTCCTGTGGTGGCGATTACTGGTCAAGTTGCAACGCAAGCGATGGGCTCAGATGCGTTTCAGGAAGTAGATATTGTTGGTTTGTCATTGGCATGTACTAAACATTGTTTTCAAGTGCGTGATGTTAATGAGCTCGCCAGTACTTTACATCAAGCGTTTGATATCGCCTTATCAGGCCGACAAGGGCCGGTACTGGTTGATATTCCAAAAGATATTCAGTTAGCCCAAGTGACGCAAACTTTAGAAGCGATTCCCCAACATCAGGCATCGTTATCAAAAGAACCAGCTAATGTTGGCAGTGCGTTGGCGCTAATCAACAAAGCTGAAAAGCCAATTTTATATGTTGGTGGTGGCGTAGGCATGGCTGGCGCGGTTGCTGAACTTCGTGAATTTATTGATGTTACCGGTATGCCGAGTGTTTCAACGTTAAAAGGGCTTGGCGCTGTTGCCCCAGATAATGACTATTATTTGGGTATGCTGGGAATGCATGGAACCAAAGCAGCGAATTTAGCGGTGCAAAAGTGTGATTTATTAATTGCCGTTGGTGCACGATTCGACGATAGGGTAACAGGGAAACTGGCAGAGTTTGCCCCAGAGGCGAAAGTGATCCATTTAGATATCGATAAGGCTGAAATTGCTAAGCGTCGCCCAGTTGATGCTGCGGTGATGGGTGACTTAACGATTAATTTACCGGCAATGGCGATTCCATTATCTATTGCGCCTTGGCAGCAAGAATGCCAACAAATGAAAGCTGAATTTGCTTGGGAATATGATTTTCCCAAAACATCAATTTATGCGCCGGCTGTGTTGAAGCAGCTAAGTGACAAAATGCCGTACGATAGTGTGGTTACCACCGATGTTGGTCAACATCAGATGTGGACAGCACAACATATGGCGTTTAACGCGCCGGAAAATTTCTTAACTAGTGGCGGTTTAGGCACTATGGGCTTTGGTTTACCAGCGGCAATTGGCGCACAAATTAGTCGGCCAAAAGATATGGTTATTGCTATTTCCGGCGATGGCTCTTTTATGATGAATGTCCAGGAATTATCCACTATCAAGCGCTTTCAATTGCCAGTGAAAATTGTGCTAATTGATAACGCTAAATTGGGCATGGTTCGGCAATGGCAAGACTTGTTCTTTAATGGCCGTTTAAGTGAAACCGATCTGTCAGATAATCCTGATTTTGTCATGTTAGCTTCAGCGTTTGATATTCAAGCGAAAAAAATTACCCAAGCTGACGAAGTAGCCTCGGCATTAGATGAAATGCTCGCGCATAACGGCCCATATTTACTACAAGTAAAAATTGATGAAACCGAAAATGTTTGGCCTTTGGTACCACCGAATACCGCCAATGATCAAATGATAGATGCAGAAAAATCCGCGTAACTATTTCGCGTGTTTATTTCACATATAAGTAAAAAAAACTTTGGAGAATAACGATGCAACAACACACATTAAGAATTTCAGCGGCGCAACAACCAACCGTGCTGGAGCGCTTATTACAAGTGACTCGTTACCGAGGTTTTAATGTCACGGGTATTACTATGTACCCGCAAGTGGAAACCAATAGTTACGATATTGAACTTAATGTTGCATCTGAACATTCAATTGAACATTTATGCAGCCAATTGCAAAAGCTTTTCGATGTAAATGAGATTAATATAGAGCAAAACAACATGATGCAATGCCGCGCATAGCAACAATCAATACTACATATTTAACGTTAGGAAAAATTATGGCAAAAGTAAATGCTGAACTGATTTGGTTTAATGGTGAACTCATGCCTTGGGCAGATGCCAAGGTACACGTAATGACTCACGCTTTACACTACGGTTCGTCAGTATTTGAAGGTATTCGTGCTTATAACACCACACATCAAGGTACTTGTGGTTTTCGTTTGCAAGAACATATTGATCGCTTTTTTGATTCAGCAAAAATTTACCGCATGGATATCCCTTACACCAATGCTGAAGTCAAACAGGCTTGTAAAGACACTATTTTAAAGAACAATTTAAAAGCGGCTTACTTACGCCCATTAGCATTTTTAGGTGATTTAGGCATGGGGTTACGTCCACCCGCTGATGCGCAAGCTGAATTAATGATCGCTGCATTCGTTTGGGAAGCTTATTTGGGTGCTGAAGCCATTGAAGGTGGTGTGGATGTTGGTGTTTCTAGCTGGAATCGTTTAGCGCCAAACACTATGCCAACAGCAGCCAAAGCTGGCGGTAACTACTTATCATCGCAATTAATTTCAATGGAAGCAGCACGCCATGGCTATGCTGAAGGTATTGCCCTTGATGTTAACAGCATGGTGAGTGAAGGTGCTGGTCAAAACCTATTCTTGGTGCGTAATAACGTGATTTACACGCCAATGACGACTGCATCAATTTTACCGGGTATTACTCGTGATAGCGTTATCACGTTAGCGAAAGACTTAGGTTATGAAGTGCGTGAAGAGCCAATTTCTCGTGAATCGCTTTACCTAGCTGATGAATTCTTTATGACAGGTACTGCCACTGAAATTGTACCGGTTAAAAGTGTTGACCGTATGCCAGTAGGTACAGGTTCTCGTGGACCAGTAACCCAAGCATTACAAGAAGCATTCTTCGGCATTTTCAATGGTACTACTGAAGATAAATGGGGTTGGTTAGAGCCAATTGCCTAAATAATGAAATATTGTCAGAAGCGTTAACTAGCCACGCTTCTGGCAATAACCAATATTTTTTCACTGCACAGGATTTATAGGAAGAAAAAAACATGCCCAAGTTACGCTCAGCAACATCGACTCAAGGACGCAATATGGCAGGCGCTCGTGCGCTCTGGCGAGCAACGGGGATGACCGATAGCGACTTTGGTAAACCGATAATTGCGGTCGTTAATTCATTTACCCAGTTTGTACCGGGTCATGTGCATTTAAAAGATATGGGACAACTAGTTGCTGGCGCAATTGAACAAGCTGGTGGTGTTGCCAAAGAATTTAATACTATCGCGGTTGATGATGGTATTGCCATGGGGCATAGCGGAATGCTCTATTCGCTACCATCGCGTGATTTAATCGCCGACTCGGTGGAATATATGGTTAATGCTCATTGTGCTGATGCCATGGTTTGTATTTCTAACTGCGATAAAATCACCCCAGGCATGATGATGGCGGCAATGCGCCTGAATATTCCGGTGATTTTTGTTTCCGGTGGCCCGATGGAAGCGGGGAAAACTAAGCTTTCCGATCAAATTATCAAGCTTGATTTAGTTGATGCCATGATTCAAGGTGCTGATCCAAACGTTTCTGACGAGCAAAGCGATCAAGTGGAACGTTCAGCGTGTCCTACTTGTGGTTCATGTTCGGGGATGTTTACTGCCAACTCTATGAACTGTTTAGCCGAAGCGCTAGGTTTAGCACTTCCGGGCAATGGCTCGATGTTGGCAACTCATGCCGATCGTGAACAGCTATTTTTAAAAGCAGGTAAAGAAATTGTCGCCTTAACCAAGCGTTATTATCAAGATGACGATCAATCAACATTACCTAGAAATATCGCGTCAAAAGCGGCGTTCGAAAATGCCATGTGTTTAGATATCGCTATGGGTGGCTCAACCAATACGGTTTTACATTTATTGGCGGCAGCCCAAGAAGCTGACGTTGACTTTACCATGGAAGATATCGATCGCTTGTCTCGTATCGTCCCGCACTTATGTAAAGTAGCGCCGTCTACCCAACAATATCATATGGAAGATGTTCACCGTGCTGGCGGTGTAGTGGCAATTTTGGGCGAACTTGCCCGTGCTGAATTATTAAAAACCGATGTTGTTAATGTTTTAGGGCTAACACTGGCGGATTTATTGGCGCAATATGATGTCATGGTCACTGATGATCAAGCCGTTAAAGATTTTTATCGAGCAGGGCCAGCTGGCATTCGCACTACCAAGGCATTTAGCCAAGATTGTCGCTTTGACACCCTTGATGATGACAGAACTAATGGTTGTATCCGTAGCAAAGCCAATGCGTTTTCTCAAGACGGTGGTTTAGCCGTGCTATCAGGCAATATTGCTGTTGATGGCTGTATTGTAAAAACTGCTGGCGTTGCAAAAGAAAATTTAACCTTTACTGGCCTAGCCCATGTTTTTGAAAGCCAAGAAGATGCTGTCGCCGGAATTTTAGACGGTAAAGTGGTGGCCGGTGAAGTGGTGGTTATTCGCTACGAAGGCCCGAAAGGTGGGCCGGGTATGCAAGAAATGTTATACCCAACCACTTACTTAAAGTCGATGGGCTTAGGTAAGGCATGTGCGTTGATCACTGACGGTCGTTTTTCTGGTGGTACCTCTGGGTTATCGATTGGCCATATTTCACCTGAAGCGGCAAATGGTGGAGCTATTGCTTTGGTTGAAAATGGCGATGAAATTCATATCGATATTCCTAACCGCGTTATTCAATTAAACGTTAGTGAGCAAGAATTAGCGCAGCGTAAAGCAGCAATGGAGGCAAAGCCTAATGCTTGGCAACCGAAAGATCGCGTACGTCCAATCAGTTATGCGTTGAAAAACTACGCCATGTTAGCAACAAGTGCTGATAAAGGCGCAGTGCGCAATCGGGCATTACTTGATGGTGAAGTTAGCCAGTAACCACTGGAACTTACTGTAAGTATTAGAAATTTCCTTGAAGGATTAACTGGAGAACAAGATGAATTCACCAAAACCGAATGAAGCACAATTATCACAAGAAGCGATTGCTTTAGATTATTTGCGCCGCATTTTGTTAGCTCCAGTTTATGATGTTGCCAAGGAAACGGAACTAACACCATTAACCAAGTTATCGGCGCGTTTAGGTAATCAAATTTACTTAAAACGCGAAGATCAGCAGCCGGTACATTCGTTTAAATTACGCGGTGCCTACAATAAATTATCGAACTTAACCGAAGCGCAATCAATACATGGCGTCGTTGCCGCTTCCGCTGGTAATCATGCACAAGGCATGGCGCTGGCGGCAAGTAAGCTAGGCATTAAAGCCACTATTTTTATGCCAATTACCACGCCCGATATTAAAGTGGATAACGTCCGCCGTTTAGGAGCAGAAGTTCGGTTAGTGGGTAAAAGTTTTAATGATGCGCAAGCAGCTTCGGTGGAATGCGCCGAACTAGAGCAAAAAACCTTAATTCATCCGTTTGACGATCCTGATGTAATTGCCGGTCAAGGCACGGTTGCTAAAGAATTGCTGCAACAACAGGCCAAGCTCGATGTGGTGTTTGTGCCGGTCGGTGGCGGCGGATTGCTTGCCGGTATGGCGGTTTATTTAAAACAATTGCGCCCAGAAATTAAAATTATTGGTGTTGAAGCTGAAGATTCTGCTTGCTTACAAGCAGCAATGACCGCTGGTCAACCTACAGATCTTGTGCAAGTAGGTTTATTTGCTGATGGCGTAGCTGTTAAACGCATTGGTGAGCATACCTTTGATTTAATTAAGCATTATTGTGATGACGTGATCACAGTTAATAGCGATGAAATTTGCGCGGCAATAAAAGATATTTTTGAGCAAACTCGCGTGATTGCCGAGCCTGCTGGCGCATTATCGTTAGCTGGCATTAGTAAATATTGCCAAACCAGCTGTGGTAATGAGTCATTAGCTGCCATTTTATCAGGTGCTAACATGAATTTTCATAGCTTGCGTTACGTTTCCGAGCGTTGCGAGCTTGGCGAGCAAAAAGAAGCAGTAATGGCGGTCACTATTCCTGAAGAAAAAGGCAGTTTCCGTAAGTTTTGTAAAGCGTTATCAGGGCGTGGCATTACTGAATTTAATTACCGATATGCAGGCGCCCGTGATGCCAATATTTTTGTTGGTGTAAAAATTTCAGGTGGTGTAACAGAACGTGTTGCACTGCAACAAAGCTTAACTTCCGCTCATTATAAAGTGCGTGATTTTACCGATAATGAACTGGCGAAATTGCATGTGCGTTATATGATTGGTGGTCATAGCCCGACGGTAACACCAGAGCGTATTTTCCGTTTCCAATTTCCTGAGTACCCAGGCGCATTGGAAAACTTTTTAGATACCTTAGGTGAGCTTTGGAATATCACTTTATTCCATTATCGTAATCATGGAGCTGCTTTTGGCCAAGTATTGGCTGGTTTTGAAGTGAACGATGACGAGCAATTGGCATTTTTTAGACACCTAAAAGATTTAGGGTATGAGTGGCAAGAAGAAACACAAAATTTAGCTTATCAATCTTTTCTTAAGCATTAATTTTTAAAACATTAACTTCTTAAGCGTTAATTTCTGAAACATTAATGCATTTGTGCGGCAAGGAATCCAGTAATGGCTAAGACAAACACTATATACGGCGATCGACTATCAGGTAATTGCTACAAAGTGCAATTAGTTGTAGAACTATTGACCTTGCCTTACCAATGGATGCCAGTGGATATTTTGGCGGGAGAAACTCAAACGCCGGCGTTTTTAGCCAAAAGTCCCAATGGCAAAATTCCTCTGCTAGAGATTGAAAATGGTGAAATATTAACGGAATCGAACGCCATTATTAATTATTTAGCCAATGGTTCGAGTTATTATCCAAGCGATGTATTTGTGCAAGCCAAAATTCAGCAATGGCAATTTTTCGAGCAATATAGCCACGAGCCTTACATTGCAGTTGCCCGCTTTATTAACAAGTATTTGGGATTACCAAAGGAACGGCTTGCTGAATATCAGGCTAAACAAGCTGGTGGGCACAAAGCACTGCAAGTAATGGAAAAGCAGTTAGGGCAAACGCCGTTCTTAACGGGTGAACAACCAACAACGGCAGATATTTCGCTATTTGCTTATACCCAAGTAGCGGATGAAGGTGGCTTTGATTTATCTCAATATCCAGCGATAAACGCTTGGCTAGATCGTATTAAGTCGTTACCACATTTCATCGCTATGGCAGCGGGTTAAAAAAGCTGCTTAGCAGGGGCAAGTTATCCTTACTATCGACAACGCAGTTTATTGCTCTAACCAGGCTAAAGCTTCTGGCTGATTATTAAAATATTGTATTTCGCCAGAAACAAACCAAGCGCCAACTTTAACGCCAAATTCTAACCATTTATCATTACCCACTACGGCGATTTTCTCAAACTCGTTACCGTGTTTTAAGCCAAGTTTAAAATCATCCCATGCCGCTCTAAGCTCCCAACCTTCAAGTTCATTGCCATCAAAAAACATTTTAACTTTTGGGGTTTCAACACTGGCCAGTGCAGAGTCAATCATTGGGGTGATGGTTTGGTAATCTTGATGAGTTAATTTGCCGACTGCCTTTAATGAAATAAAAAACTCACTGTTTACCCGTTCAATGCCGATACCGATACCATGTGTTTTCGTCGTCATCATTAGTTCCTTGCCATGTGATGTTAAGTGTTGAGTATAGGACAAGTTGCTAATGTGCAATTGATTTAGATCATAAAGATAGCCGCGTTGCGAAAGTAAACCGCCGCGCGGCTAGATAATAAACTCTGAGTTATTTAAGAGGTAAGTAGATATCTGTTTTTAAATCACATTCATCTACTTGGTGAACAAGATTTAAATAGTGAAAAAAGCACGGGAAATCCCTAACTTCTTCGCCGCTTTCAGGCAGCCACTGGCGATACAAATAATAAACGGAATCGCTGATATTATCATGGCTACCATTGTGTCTGACTTTTGCGCAGCGACCACCTGGAATTTCACCGTTTCGAACGCCTTGTGGATTATCCGCTATGGCGCTGGTTACCGAGCCAGCAAAATCAAAGCGAAAGTCGGCGTCATCAGTAACATTGGGATCGCTATAAGGAATACCAAAAGTTTTGCTGGTATTAACTGGCGAAAAGCCTGAGCTTTTGCGCCATTCAATAAACTGCGCCGCGCTTTCCATGAGTTTTGTTGGTGAACCATGATGTGTCAGCAAGGCAACAGGCAGTGTGTCAAATTCGACAATTTCTACATTCATTGTTTTAACCTTTAATTCGGGTAATTGAAAATCAAACTGTTGATGCCAATGCGGCCAGTTTGGTGTACTTCTGAATTGACTCGGTGATTGGCTAAAGGTCCGTTTAAACGCCCGACTAAATGCTTCGGGGCTATCAAAGTTTGCTTCTAGGGCAATATCAATAATTCGAATTTTGTGTTCAAACGCTAGTCGAAACGACGCACGCTTTAAACGGGCAAATTGAATATATCGAATGACACTGATGCCAACAATTGACAAAAACAAGCGATGGAAATGAAACTTAGAGCAAAAGGCAACATCGCTCAAGGTATCTAACGATAAGTTGTCGTCTAAATGCTGGCTAATATAATCACATACTCGGTGAATACGTTGGTTGTGGTTAGTGCTCATTTGTCGCTGAATTGGTCTTAGTTATTCAAAAGTGGCGCTAGTGTGTCACGCCACATTGTTGTCGACTTGATTGAAATTGCGCTATTGGCGTTGGTAGTGAATAAATGAGCATTAGTTAAGGTCACTAGCTTGGTTTTCTTCAGTAGCGAGCTCATCAGTGGCTAACTCTGTTGCTTGTTCGCCTTGAGTTTGCTCGGCTAATTTAGCCCGCTCAGCTTTGGAAATATAAGCTGGCTTATTGGATTTATGCAGCTTAGCGTTTTTACGTTTGGCCTGCTGCTTGAGTTTGCTAATAATTTTTTTACGTCGATTCACAATGCTTACTTGATAAAGGTTAATGGACTAATGATAACTATCATTTGGCTTAAACACTTATTAATTCCGGTATATTCGTTAATATTCATCTTTTTATTTGTTTGGGAATACCTAAGAATAGCATGCAGGCAGCCGGCAATGCCTCAATTTTCAAATATCAATTAGCAGTACAATTACTCGCGAAATTAATTAAGGAACCACCATGACTTTAGGTGAACAATTTAAACAATTAAGGCAACAACAAGGCCTTAGCCAACCACAACTTGCTGAACTTGCCGGCATTGAACAGTCGTATTTATCTAAACTAGAAAATGATAAATCATTACCGTCGAACGATATTTTTCGTCGGTTAATTGCCGCATTAAATGTCTCGATAGAGCAATTATTATCGCCCCTTGATCACTCACTCATTAACAATGAGTTAAAGCAAATTACCGATATTGAATACTGGCTTAGTCAGCAAACCACTAAAACTTTTGAGCAGCGTCGCGGCTTTTTATTGGTGTCGAGCTTGTTAATTGTAATTGCAGTTACCTTATTTTACGCAGGGCTTAGTAAAGAAGTCTTTCCTGAGTTGCGCTATTTGTATTTATCTAAAGGTGTGGTGCTTGAAGGTGAGCCAGACAATATCTTTCGTGAATGGCGTCAGCAAATCGATATGAGCCAAGAAAGTAACCGAGGTTTAATTGAATCTAAGCGCGCGGAAATCGCTAAACGCATTGATGAAAAAACTATTCAGCTAGAAGAATATACTGGTGAACGCTTTGTTCAACCCGTTGCTGGCGGCAGTCGCACTTATGTATTTTGGAAAGAAAAGCAATTTAGCCAACCGATTAATGTTTGGTTAAAAGTGCTTGGCGTATTTTTATTCACCGCCGACATTATGGGCTTTGTTTTAGAGTGGAAGCTATTTAATAAAAACTAACGTAACGTTGGAAACTTTTTACCTCAGTAATTCGGTAGTTCAGCGAATTTTTATGACAATTCAAAGGCATTAAACTAGGCTGGTGAAAAAACAATACTATAAGAAGGTAGACCAAAACGTGAAAAAAATAGTTGTATTGCTATCGTTGTGGGTGTTTTCACTAGCCAGTATTGCGGCCGAACATAGCCGCACACTTGCTATTGATGCTAGCAACACCACGAAACACACCACCAAAATTAAAGGCGAAAAGATCAGTTATTCAGCCACTACAGGTACACAGCCAGTGTGGGATGAAGACGGCCATCCAACTGCCAGTTTATTTTATACTTACTATCAACGTACTGACATTAAAGATATCAGCACGCGTCCGTTATTAATTTCATTTAATGGCGGTCCAGGTTCAGCATCAGTATGGATGCATGTGGCCTATACAGGTCCAAAAGTGTTGAATGTTGATGATGAAGGTTTTCCGTTACAACCGTACGGTGTTAAAACCAATCCTTATTCAATTTTAGATGTCGCTGATATTGTTTTTGTTAATCCAGTAAATACCGGCTATTCACGTGTACTACCAGACAAAGACGGTAAAATGCCAAGCAAAGAACAACAAAAGAAAATGTTCTTTGGCGTTAATGCTGATGTTAAATATTTAGCAGAGTGGGTTACAACATTCGTTTCGCGTAATGAACGCTGGCGTTCACCAAAATATTTAATTGGTGAAAGCTACGGTACAACTCGTGTTTCTGGTTTATCACTAGAATTACAAAACCGTCAGTGGATGTACTTAAACGGTGTAATTTTAGTCTCACCAACCGATATTGGTATTGAGCGTAATGGTCCAGTAAAAGCGGCAAATCGTTTACCTTACTTTGCAGCAGCGGCTTGGTATCACAACGCCTTAGATCAAAGCTTACAAGCGAAAGATTTAGCTGAGCTATTGCCAGAAGTAGAAGCATTTACCATCAATGAATATATACCAGCGTTAGCCAAAGGCGGTTTTATTGCTGATAGCGAAAAGCAAGCAATTGCTGAAAAAGTCGCGCTTTATTCAGGTTTATCACTTGATGATGTACTAGGCAGCAACTTAGATATTGCTACTAGCTACTTCTGGAAAGCGTTATTACGTGATCGTAAGCAAACTGTTGGTCGTTTAGATTCACGTTATTTAGGTATTGATAAGAAAACTGTTGGTGAGCGCCCTGATTACAATTCAGAGCTAACATCATGGTTACACAGCTTTACGCCGGCAATTAATTATTACCTGCGTGAAGAGCTAGATTACGTAACTGATATCAAATACAACATGTTTGGACCTGTACATCCATGGGATCGCAGTGGTAACAAAACGGGTGAAAACCTACGTCAAGCCATGGCACAAAACCCATATTTAAATGTGATGATTCAAGCAGGTTATTACGATGGCGCCACCAACTACTTTGATGCTAAATACACTATGTGGCAGTTAGATCCAAGTGGTTTAATGAAAGACCGTCTATCGTTTAAAGGCTACCGCAGTGGTCATATGATGTATTTGCGTCATGACGACTTACGTGATGCCAACCAAGATATTCGTGACTTTATGAAGGCAACCTTGCCAGCTAAAGATCAGGCGGCGAAATACTAATTTTTCAATACTGAAAAATTAAGACATTAAAAGCGATTCAATCTAAGGTTGAGTCGCTTTTTTTATTGGGGGAAAGGTTAGGGGGCTTTAATTGAAACCGCTATGAATAACCACTGGCTGTTTTGGCGTATGTTTATTGATTAGCTGTTCCAGCTTTCCTTGCCCGTTAAGGGATAAAATTAGCTGGTCAAGATCTTGTTTAAATTGGTGGAATTGTGGCTGAATAACGATGACTTGATCAACTTGGCTGGTAATTACCGGTGAACGGAATACCTTTATACTGCTGCTGGTTAGTTCACTAAACAGGTGTTCTGCAATATGTTCATTTAACACCGCATATTGGCAGCGATTGGCTAACAACATTTGCACTTGTGTGGTTTGGCTTGGGGAATCAATACGCATGAACTGTTGATTGGCAAATTTGTCTTCTAAGTTTGGGTATTGATATAAACGCCGCGTGCAAATTTCTGCATTTTTCGGCAACTCAGAAAGGCTGAAATTGTCGGAAAATGGTTGTTTGCTGAAAAGAAAACTTTTGTGTTGAGCAACCGGTAAACTAAACGAGAACTTTTCTGGCTGGCTTAACCATGCTTTGGCGCTTAATGCTAAATCAAACTTGCCCTGATACAACGCCATTTCGCCGCGCTTACGATTATATTCAACATAATTAATCGAATATTGCGGTAACATCGCCAGTAACTCAGGTACGGCGCCGGTAAAGTGATTATCTTTGTTTTTATATATGTAAGGTGGAGAGCCATCGGTATTGACCATAAAGGTCAGGGCTTGCGGCTTTAATTCCTCAGCAGTAAGTGTTGTTGGCAGCAGCATGCAAGTTAACAGAGAAATTTTAACTAAATTAACTGCTCGGTTTACTGCTTGCATACGGCTACCTGAACTGTCAGTTACTCTGGCGATTGTTCGCTGGAGTTTTGCGCCAAGCGCTGCTCTAATGCCGATACTTGCGCCTCTAACTGAGCTAATTTTTCACGGGTTTTTATCAGTACTTGGGTTTGAATATCGAATTCTTCGCGGGTAACTACATCAAGTTGCGCTAATTTACGTTGTAATACGGTTTTGGTTTTGTCTTCCAAGTCAGTGGCCATATTTTTTAACCCTGGAGGAATGGCATCGGTCACTTGTTTGGCTATTTCTTCAATTTTCTTTGCGTTGATCATCTAAGCTCTCACATTTGAAACTTAATTCACTTGTCGTCATTGTAAACAAATAAACTGACAAGGTATAAAAAATTTATCGAAACTACTGCTGTTCATTATAAAACAAGGTAAAATTCACCGCCTTTTTACCACCCGTTTGAATTGATAGATACTGCTGAATGAAACTGAATCCTCGTCAAGATGAAGCCAAAAAATACGTAAGCGGCCCTTGTTTGGTGCTTGCTGGCGCCGGCAGTGGTAAAACGGGGGTAATATGTCAGAAAATCGCCTATTTAATTCAAAAGTGTGATTACAAAGCGCGTAATATCGCTGCAGTAACTTTTACCAATAAAGCTGCGCGTGAAATGAAAGAGCGTGTGTCGTCAATGCTCGGTCGTGATTTAACCCGAGGTTTAACGGTTTCAACGTTTCACTCGTTAGGCTTAGATATTGTTCGTCGTGAGCTTAAAACCTTAGGTTATAAACCGGGCTTTACGCTGTTTGATGATCAAGACACGTTAAGTTTACTTAAAGAGCTGACCGAACAAGAGCTCGATGGCGATAAAGATTTACTTAGCAAGTTGCAAATGATGATTTCAAACTGGAAGAATGATTTGCTGTTGCCTGATCAAATACTTAAACAAGTTACTGATGCCGATACTGCACTTTATGCCGAATTCTATCAGCGCTATTACCTGCATATGAAAGCGTATAACGCGCTAGATTTTGATGATTTAATCTTAATTCCAACACTATTGCTTAAGCACTATCCCGACGTGCGCGAGCGTTGGCAGAAAAAAATCCGCTATATGCTGGTGGATGAGTATCAAGACACCAATGCTAGCCAATATGAGTTGGTTAAATTAATTACCGGTGAGCGCGGGCGGTTAACGGTAGTGGGTGATGATGACCAATCAATCTATTCATGGCGCGGCGCTAAACCACAAAACTTAGTGTTGTTAGGCCAAGATTACCCGAATTTAAAACTGATTAAGTTAGAACAAAACTATCGCTCTAGCGGTCGCATTTTGCACTGCGCGAATATTTTGATCGCAAATAATCCACACGTTTACGATAAAGCACTATTTAGTGAGCATGATTACGGCATGCCGATTCGTGTGGTGCAAACTAAGAACGAAGAACATGAAGTAGAGCGCGTGGTTGGTGAACTGATTGGTCACCGCTTTATGAATAAAACCCACTATAAAGATTATGCGATTTTGTATCGCGGTAATCACCAATCGCGATTATTAGAAAAAGCGCTGATGACTAACCGTATTCCATACAAAATCAGTGGTGGCACTTCATTTTTCTCGCGTTCAGAAATTAAAGATATCATGGCGTACTTGCGCTTATTGGTAAATCCTGACGACGATAATGCCTTTTTACGAGTTGTAAACGTGCCGCGCCGTGAGCTTGGCCCTGCAACCCTAGAAAAGCTTGGCAATTACGCTAATAAGCGCCAAATCAGTATGTTTGCTGCCAGCTTTGAATTGGGCTTAGAACAAACGCTAACCGGTCGAGGTTTGGCAAACTTACAGCGCTTTACTCGTTGGCTTGTTGAAACGGCGGATAATGCCGAGCGTGGTGATACGCCGGTAGTATTGCGGTCTATGATCCGTGAAATGAATTATGAAGATTGGCTATACGACAGCTCGCCTAGTGCTAAAGCGGCTGAAATGCGTATGAAAAACGTTACTCAATTATTTAGCTGGGTGACGCAAATGCTAGAAGGTGATGAACTTGACGAGCCAATGACGCTACCGCAAGTGGTTACTCGTCTAACACTGCGCGATATGATGGAGCGCAACGAAGAAGAAGAGTTTGCTGACCAAGTGCAGCTAATGACGCTTCATGCCTCGAAAGGTCTAGAATTTCCCTACGTGTTTTTAATCGGTATGGAAGAAGGCTTATTGCCACACCAAACCAGCGTTGATGAAGGCAATGTTGAAGAAGAACGCCGCTTAGCTTATGTAGGGGTAACCCGCGCTAAGCGTGAGCTGATTTGTACTTACGCCAGAGAGCGCCGCCAATTTGGTGAAGTCGCTCGCACTGAACCGAGCCGTTTTCTGTATGAAATGCCGCAAGATGACTTAATTTGGGAAAACGATAAACCGCAAAAAAGCCAAGAGCAAAAGCAGCAAACGGCAAAAGCGGGTGTCGCGAATTTGCGGGAGTTATTAAAGAAAAAGTAAGCTGAAACTAGTCCAACCTTTGTTTAAACTTGGCTTTTAGCCGCTAAAATACCTACTGAACTAGTTGCTTATTGTTAAAAAGGCTATGCCTGTATATTCGGTTAAATAGTTTGGTCATCCCACACTTGATGTGGGATCTTTTAAATAATGAACTATTTCTTGAAAATGATTCCGGCTCAGAGGCCGGAGTGACGATTATTCATTAAGGTCGATTTTTTACTGAGTTGTTGAGCTACTTCGCCATCATCGAAGCCGTTTTCGGCTGCGCTAAAAGCTCAGCAAACACTTGCCAGCGTTTTTCAGGGCCAGCATCGCCGGTTAAGCGATCAACATATTGTTTAACTAAGTCTTGGCCTAAATTGTAATTAATCACATAAGCCCGATTAGCTTCAATAAAACCAATACGTTGCGTTGATTTTTCTTTGGTCGAAAGCGAATATTTCATCAATAATGCAATTGCTTGGTCTTTATCAATGTCACCATCTAAATAACGCTTTGCCACCATATTATCGGCATACGATAACTTACCGAGCACTGCTTGAACTTGGTCGTAATGTTCCGCTTCGCTGGCGTCTAATCCAGCTAATGGAAATAGTACTTCCCGTTCAAAGGCCAGGCGCTCAGCTTTAGGAAACGCGACATTAATGCCATAGTTGGCGCTACCTTCTGCTAATAACGACATTGGAGAGTACAGCGGATAGACGCTGTATTCAATCCAGCCAAGTTTATCGACCAAGTGTTGTTCCATTTGCGAGTTAAACACGTGATGTCCTGGGTAACCTTCATGACTGGCTAAGTCGATGGCGCGTTCAATATAAATGGGGAAATCGGTATTTAGCTGAATTAAGCTAAAATTCTTACCTTGATACCAGTTATAACCGCTCCATACTTTGTCGGTAACATATTCAATGGTAAAGCTTTCGTTTTCCGGCAAATTGATATGAGCTTTGGTGCGCTTTCTGGCTTCGTCGATCGCCGCAACAAAAACGGTATCTAGTTTATCGAGTGGAATAACAAATTGCTTTTTATATTCGTTAAGGCGTTGATTTAAATCACCTTCACCTGACAGTAATGCGTTAAGTTCAGCCAGCGACTGATCAAGTGTTTGCTCGTTGATGCTAGGGGAAATAGCGTCATAAAGTCCTAACGATTCATCATCAAAACTAATTTTTTCACCTTGTTGCTGGCGAATAAATACCGCGACTGAGTTTAATTGTACTTGTAAAAACTGTTTGCGCAGCGCTTGTTCGGCAGTCACTTGTACGCTGTTCAGTTGATTTATCAGATTTCGGGTATCGGTGAGCAGCTCGGCTAATGGTCGCTTGCTACTGGCGGTTTTCCAGTCTTCAGGACCGTAATAAGCATCAATATAAGCCGGATGGTGATGGCCAACATCCAATACAAGTTTCACATATTGCTGAGCAATTGGCGCTAAGTTGGTTGGTTCATTCATGGTAGTTTTCTGGTCACAGCCTTGCACTAATATCAGCATTAACGCACAGCTTAAGGTAAGAAGTTTTTTGATCATAATCGTACTTTTTATTTTTTGTATGCATTATACATGGTTCATTGTCTTGCGCCAGCGAGTGCTAGCGAGCTTAGTGCCTATTAATACAGCAAGACATTAGGCGCGATTGGTTGGTCAGTAAGTAGGGCAGTTAAGCTGCTAATGGTGGTTTGGGCGATAGTGGAAATAGCCTCTTCGGTAAAGAAGCCTTGATGACCGGTAATTAACACATTAGGAAATGTCGAAAGCCGCGCAAACTGATCGTCTTGTAATATTTCACCGGATAAATCTTCGAAAAACAGGTTGCTTTCAAGTTCATAGACATCAATACCCAAATAACCTAACTGTTTGTGTTTTAACGCATTGATCACAGAATGAGTATCAATTAAACCACCACGGCTAGTATTAATAAGCATAACTTCAGGCTTCATTAAGCGAAGGCTTTGTTCATTAATTAAATGTTTCGTGCTCGGCAGTAGTGGACAATGTAAGCTAATAATATCGGCTTGCTGACATAATTGCTCAAACGATACATAGCTAGCGCCCAGCGCTTTAACTTGCTTATTTTCAATTGGATCATGCGCTAACAACTGACAACCAAAACCGTTTAATATTCGCAGTGTGGCTAGGCCAATATTGCCGGTACCGATAATACCGACCGTTTTGTTGTGGAGGTTAAAACCCATTAAACCATCAAGGGAGAAGTTATCTTCGCGAATACGGTTATAAGCTTTGTGAAATTTACGCGATAAGCACAACATCATGCCAACGGTATGCTCGGCAACCGCTTCGGGCGAGTATTCAGGCACTCGACATATTTTCATGCCCAGTGCTTGTGCCTGTTCAACATCGACATTGTTAAAGCCTGCACAACGCAAGGCAATGGTGCTAATACCAAAGCTTGTTAAGCGGGTTAACACTTCGGCACTGGCTTCATCATTAACAAATAAACAAACCGCGTCAAAACCATGGGCTAGCTCGACAGTTTCAAGCGATAATTTACATTCAAAAAATTCAAAGCTTAATGGCGAATGGCTATTAAATTGATTGATAAAACGCTGGTCGTATTTTTTGCTGCTAAATACCGCGATGCGAAACTGGGCTGTGGTCATCATACATTCCTTGGCTTTATGTTTAGCGCTAAACAATTTCTGCTTTAGTATTAAGTGTGTACGAAAATAGTTAACTGCGCTATGACAAATGCATGATGTTTTTTTAAGCGTTAGAATATTGCTCGCGATCGCCCATCCAGCGTTTGATAATTGCTTGTGCTTTTTCAGGATGTTGCTTCCACAGTAAATAGGCGTGCTGTTGCACTTCCGGAATAATGGCTTGATCACGCACTAAATCGGCAATTTTTAAATCGGCAAGGCCAGTTTGCTTGGTGCCGAGCAACTCGCCGGGGCCGCGAATTTCCAAATCTTTTTGTGCAATGACAAAACCATCATTACTTTCACGCAGCACCGCTAACCGTTTAGTGGCGGTTTTAGACAGTGGCGATTTGTACATAAGGACACAATGGGAAGCGACCGAGCCTCGACCAACACGGCCGCGTAATTGGTGCAGTTGGGCAAGGCCTAAACGCTCTGGATTTTCAATAACCATTAAGCTGGAATTAGGCACATCAACGCCAACTTCTATCACTGTGGTTGCCACCAATAAGTCGAGATCGCCGGCTTTAAACGCTTCCATTACCCGTTGTTTTTCATCGGCTTTCATCCGGCCATGCACTAACCCTATGTGCAGCTCTGACAAGGTTTCCTGCAAATAATTTGCCGTATCTTCGGCGGCCTGACACTGCAACACTTCCGATTCTTCAATTAAGGTACATACCCAATACGCTTGGCGTTTATCGGTAGTGCAGGCTTGGCGAATGCGTTCTATAACATCATCACGGCGAGTATCGGGTAGGGCAATGGTGGTAATAGGCGTGCGACCAGGTGGCAGTTCATCAATTACTGAGGTATCTAAGTCAGCATAAGCTGTCATCGCTAGGGTTCGAGGAATGGGCGTCGCGGTCATGATTAATTGATGAGGATACTTGTTATCAAATGCGCCTTTTTCTCGTAACGATAAGCGTTGATGCACGCCAAAGCGGTGTTGTTCATCAATGATGATTAGCGCTAACCGATGAAACTGCACTTGTTCTTGAAACAGCGCGTGGGTGCCTACCGCCATTTGCATTGTGCCATTAGCAATTTTTTCCAGTGCTTGATTACGGGCTTTCGCCTTAGTTTTTCCTGCTAACCAACCAACGGCAATGCCAAGTGGTTCAAACCACTTTTGAAAGTTTATCGCATGTTGCTCGGCTAATATTTCGGTTGGCGCCATTAAAGCGACTTGAAAACCCTGACCAATAGCGGTAATTGCTGCCAGTGCCGCTACTAAGGTTTTGCCCGAACCAACATCACCTTGTACTAAGCGCATCATTGGCAGCTCTTTAGCTAAGTCTTGGCGAATTTCTTCTACTACGCGCGCTTGGGCATTGGTTGGGCTAAACGGTAACGATGCCAAAAATGCCTGATTGAGCTGCTGATCAATGGTTAAGGCAACCGCTTCATGCTTATTCGATGATTGGCGCAGTTTAACCATACTTAAGTTATGAGCCAGTAATTCTTCTTTAATCAGCCTTAATTGTGCTGGGTGTTTGCCATTTTCCAGTTGTTCAGTGGAAACGTCGGGCGGCGGTCGATGAATTAGTTTTAATGCCTGCGCTAAAGTATACGGTTCA
The DNA here is from genome assembly GCF_053470325.1 of Colwellia sp. MEBiC06753. Classification (NCBI taxonomy): domain Bacteria; kingdom Pseudomonadati; phylum Pseudomonadota; class Gammaproteobacteria; order Alteromonadales; family Colwelliaceae; genus Colwellia; species Colwellia sp. MEBiC06753. Next base: position 28,832 of record NZ_JBQMTM010000008.1, read on the forward strand.
TTTAGAAACTCTGGCGGCAATAATTCTTCAACACTACCGTATTCCAAGCGCTTTAATGCTTGTTCAGTAATATTTCTCAGGCTAATTTGCCTAAGGCCATCGGTGGTTGGATAAACCGGCGTTAGCGTTTCTTCAACCGGTGTAAGTGCTTGGTCTTTATCCAGTGGCTTATATTCAGGATGAACAATTTGAAAACTGCGAGGGCCACGTTGAATTTCGCCGTAGCAGCGAATTTCGGTGCCGATTGTTAAGGCATTTTTTTGCGCCGCGGAAAAATGGAAAAATCGCAAATCAACGCTGCCAGTGCCGTCATTAATGGTCACTACCAGCATACGCTTGCGCCCCAAAATCACTTGGTTGTTGGTGATTTCGCCAATGATATTGGTATAAATGCCGGGCATCAGATCGCGAATGGCGGTAATACGGGTGCGATCTTCGTAGCGAAGTGGCAAGTGGAACAGTAAATCCTGTACTGACACTAGCCCGAGTTTTTCAAATTTTTGCGCCATGCTTGGCCCAACACCTTTAAGCGATGCTATGGTCAGTTGGGCAAGATTAGTCAGTCCTTTGTCGGCAATTGCTGGCATAAGTAGAGATAATTAATCGTGATCGATATCGGCCCAAGCTTCTTGGCTCATTTGCATTTTTTGCCACCACTCTTCTGATGCGATAATTTCACCGTCTTCATTGACATGCGGATAAGGTAAACCTTTGGCTTTACAGACTTTAGCAAAAATTGGATGGCCGCCTTCAAATAACATGCGCTGGCGCACGCTTTCGTCAATGGTTGCTTTACCATACATACCGGCAAGTTGACGTTGGCGCTGGGCTTCATAAAGTACCACGGCATTGGCAACCGAGACATTCAGCGATTGAACCATGCCGACCATAGGAATAATGATGTCTTGATCGGCCATTTCTTTAGCAATATCCGAGGCACCGAATTTTTCCTGACCAAGAATAATCGCCGTTGGCTTAGTGTAATCAATCTCACGAAAATCAACGGCAGTGTCGGAAAGGTTAGTCACCAAAATCTGCATATTTTGCTTTTTAAGCTCATTAATCGCATCTTCGATTTTTGAGTAGTTATGAACATCTACCCAGTTTTGACTGCCAGCAGCAATACCACCAGTAGCGCGCATACGCTCATTTTTCCATACCGCGTGCACAGCGCTAACACCAATAGCGTCACACGTACGAACAACTGCCGCAAGGTTATGAGCTTTGTGTACGCCTTCCATACAAACGGTTAAGTCAGGCTGGCGGTTGTTGAGCATTGAGTTAATGCGTTCTAGTCTTTCTGGAGTCATTTTTCTTCGTTCTTCACATTTATACTGTGTTGCTGTGAAATTTTAGCTTAATCACGTACGTGATGTACGCTCATAATCAAAAATTCCAAAGCGCCTTATCTAAATGCGAATAACTTTGAAAAACACATTTAGCGGGTAGATATTTTTTTGTTTTACATTAATAAAAAGCAGTCTTGTAGTTCAGATGCCGCTTGAATGGCTTTTAATCAAAAAAGTGACGCGCAATATACAAATGTATATGAGCATCACTGATGCAGAGTAAAAGTTATTCAAGCAAATATGAACGTCAACAAGATTAGGCGACGTTTGGAATCTCCATAATCCCATCAATTTCAATGTCGACACCTTTCGGTAAAGCCGATACTTGAATGGCCGCACGTGCCGGATATGGTTCTGCAAAGTATTTGCTCATAATTTCATTTACTGTGGCAAAGTTTGCTAAATCAGTCATGAAAATATTGACCTTGACCATATCATTAATTGAACCGCCGGCACCTTCGCATACGGCTACTAAGTTTTTAAATACTTGTTCAGCTTGCTCGGCAAAGCCACCGCTCACCACTTCCATGGTTGCTGGTACTAATGGAATTTGCCCCGATAAGTAAACCGTATTGTTTACTTTCACTGCTTGGCTATAAGTGCCGATCGCGCTTGGCGCGGCATCTGTAGAAATAATTGTTTTCATAATAATCCTGTTGTCTATTTGTTACGGAGTACTTTTTGTACATCAACCATAACTTTGATTTTCCTGATAATGTCGGCGAGATGAATACGGTTGCGACAGGTGATTTCCATATCAATTGCGTATAAGCCGGTGTCTTTTTCACCTGAATTTAATGAATGAACATTTGAGTCGCAACGGGCGACAACATTGGTTAATGCCGCCAATGCACCTTGGTGATTTAAAATCTCTATTCTAAGTTTAGCAATAAATTCTTTATCTATATCGCTATCCCACTTCACAGGGAATAATTTGTTTTCTTGCGCCTTGATATTACGACAGCCAGATTGATGAACAATTAAGCCTTTACCTGGGCTTAAATACGCCAAAATATTATCGCCTGGAATTGGGCGACAACACTTACTGTAAGTCACCATCATGCCTTCTGTGCCTTTAATCGGCATTTTATTTTTGCTGTGGTGCACTATATCAACGCTGTCTTCGGTAAATTCGTCAGTTAAGCGTCTGGCAATACCAATACTTAAGGCGTTACCTAAACCAATATTAATTAACAATTGCTCAAACGTTTGGTTGCCAGTTTGTGCCACGACCAAATCAATTTTTTCTTGTGCTATATCTTCAAGCTTAGTGGTGCCAAGGGCATGGCTAAGTAAACGTAGGCCAAGTGCTTGTGATTCATTTTCTTCTTGCGAACGAAGGTAAGTACGAATTTGTAAGCGCGCTTTGGCGGTAACGACAAAATTGAGCCATGTTGCGTTTGGTCTGGCTGCTGGTGACGTCACTACTTCGATAGTTTGCCCAGAGTCAATTGGCTGACTAAGCGGATATGGTTTGCGATCAACCTTACAGCCTACACAAGAGTTACCAACATCGGTATGTACAGCATAAGCAAAGTCTACCGCGGTTGCCCCCATAGGTAATTCAATAATACGACCATCTGGCGTGAACACGTAAATTTCTTCAGGGAATAGATCGGTTTTAACGTTTTCAATAAACTCAAACGAACTGCCGGCGCTTTGCTGTAATTCCAGTAAGCTTTGCATCCAGCGGCGAGCTTTCATTTGCGCGGTGGTGCCGCTGTCGTCACCATCTTGTTTATAAAGCCAATGAGCGGCAACCCCTTTATCCGCCATTTGATCCATATCATTGGTACGAATTTGAATTTCTACTGGAATACCATGTGGACCAATTAAAGAAGTATGTAGCGATTGATAACCGTTAGTTTTCGGAATGGCGATATAGTCTTTAAACCGGGTTTCAATTGGCTTAAATAAGTTATGCACTGCACCTAAGGCTCGATAACAGTCGTCAATTTTATCAGGCACAATCACGCGAAACGCGTAAATATCCATCACTTCATTGAACATTAGCTCTTTGTTGAGCATTTTTCGGTAAATTGAATACAGGTGCTTCTCGCGACCTTTGACTTCGGCTTTAATGCCGACTTCAGCTAAGCGTTGCTCAATTTCGCCCTGAATATTATTGATGATTTCTTTACGATTACCGCGCGCTTGTTTCACCGCCGAGCGAAGTGCTCGAGAGCGCATTGGATAAAGCGCTTCAAAGCCTAACACTTCCAACTCGCTTTTAATATCGTGAATACCAAGGCGGTTGGCAATTGGCGCATAAATTTCGAGGGTTTCGCGAGCAATGCGGCGGCGTTTTTCGGGGCGTAATGATTCGAGCGTCCGCATATTGTGAGTGCGATCAGCCAGTTTGATTAAAATAACGCGAATGTCTTTGGTCATTGCCAAAACCATTTTGCGGAAGTTCTCCGCCTGCATTTCTTCTTTGTTATCAAACTTAAGTTTGTCTAGCTTACTAACACCTTCAACTAATTCGGCAACGGTACTACCAAAAAGCTCGGCCAGTTCATCTTTAGTCACCGGCGTATCTTCAATCACATCATGGAGCAAAGCTGCCATCAAGGTTTCGTGATCAAGGTGCATTTTCGCTAGATTTAAAGCAACCGCAACTGGGTGAGTAATGTATGGATCGCCACTTGAGCGCATTTGACCATCATGAGCATCGCGAGCCACGATATAGGCTTTTTTGAGTAAATCTATCTGCACTTTAGACAGATAACTCGATACATACTCTTTTAATGGTTCAAATAAATACACAGATGGCTCCCACAAGTTACGGCATACAGTGGATGATAAATTTTTGCTCAGATAGGGCTAGAATACGCATTATTGATAGGCTTGCCAATAAGCGGCCATAAAAAAACGCGTAAACATCAAAGATGTTACGCGTTTTCTGAAACCGAGATAGATTAACCGTGATGGTTACCTACAATTGCAGCTACTGCTGCTAATTCTGCTGACTCTTGCTGAACTTGTTCGTGACGATCTACGTCATCCATAATTTCAGAAGTGATTAAGTCAGCTTCAATTTCACGTAAAGCTAATACCGTTGGCTTGTCATTTTCTAACTCAACCATTGGATCTTTACCACCAGTGGCAATTTGACGAGCACGACGTGATGCAACTAACACCAAGTCAAAGCGATTACCGATTTTGTCTACTGCATCTTCAACAGTTACGCGAGCCATGTAGCTACTCCACAAAGATTATTTCAATAAATAGCTGTGTATTATATATACCCATGGGTATCAAGATCAATCATTAGCCAATAGATCGTTGAATAATTCTTGATGGGCGATCGCTTGTTGGCTGCGTTTAAGGCGCTGATTAGTCACTATGGTGGTTAAGTTTGTTAGCGCGGTATCAAAATCATCGTTGATGATAATGTAGTCAAACTCTTGATAATGCGTGCATTCAGATTGCGCTTGCGCCATACGATCGGCAATCACTTCATCGCTATCTTGGCCGCGGCCACGTAAACGCTTTTCTAATTCGGCACGTGATGGCGGCGCGATAAAAATTGTGGTGACTTCTGGCTTTTTCATTCGTACTTGTTGGGCACCTTGCCAGTCAATATCAAGAAAGACATCAATACCTTGTGCTAACTGTTGATCAATTGCGGTTGCTGAAGTGCCGTAATAATTACCAAATACTTCAGCATGTTCATAAAAACTACCAGCGCTAATTTGCTGTTCAAATGCGTTTTTACTGACAAAGTGATAATGCACGCCATTTTCTTCGCCCGGACGCGGTGCTCGGGTGGTAGTGGATACTGAGACCTGCATTGGACGACCAGTATCAAGCTTTAATAGGGCAGAAATTAAGCTCGATTTTCCGGCACCGCTAGGTGCTGACAAAATAAATAAATTACCCGGCACTGTCATGTCAAACTCCACAGGATTTATGTCTCTAAAAAAATGTAGCCGAACTATACAGAAGTTGCCGGAAAATGACTAATTTTCTGTATTTCTTTGTTTATCGTCGCGGTGGCGGCGGCACGCAAAGGGGGGGATGCGAAACCCTTCTTGGATTATCTCCGCGCTACTTGGGCTGCTAGTTATTCGGCAATGACCATTGTTATCGTCATTCCTGCGAAAGCAGGAATCTCTACCTATTTTAACGCTTGATTCAGTCCGCGTAGATTCCGCATCGAATGCGGAATGACAGTTATTACTCTTGCTGTTGCTGTGTTGGGTATCGTTGCCACCGTGATGTTATCTCAAAAGAAAGCCAGACATAGGGTAGTTGTGACTTTGACGATTAAATACTTTAACAATTACTTTTGAAGAGTATGATCGTAAGCCTCATTAATTTCCAAAGTGGTGTTTTATGTCATTTCCTCCTTGTCCTCAATGTCAGTCTGAATATGTTTATCAAGATCAAAGCCAACTTATCTGCCCAGAGTGTGGCCATGAATGGAATCCATCTGAAGTTAATACTGATGATGTGATTACGGTAAAAGATGCCAATGGTGCTTTGTTGGCAGATGGCGATAAGGTTACGGTAATTAAAGACTTAAAAATAAAAGGCAGTTCACAAGTCATTAAAATTGGCACTAAAGCGACGATTAGACGAGTGCTCGATAAAAAAGATCATGAATTAGACTGTAAGGTTGATGGCATCGGTGAAATGATGGTGACAGCGCAGTTTGTCAAGAAGGCTTAATGCGGCAGGCAATTGTTTATTGCTGACTTAAACGCGTATTTCAAAAATAAAAAAGCCCGCTACTTGCGGGCTTTCACTTATGCTACGCTTTAATATTTAACGTGATGCTTTAAAGTACTTTAGCAATTGATTTTGCTAAGTAATCTACATTGCTATTGGCAATACCAGCAATACTGATGCGGCTTGAGCCAACCATATAAATGCTAAATTCGTCTTGTAACTGTTGAACTTGCGCTGGGGTAATACCTAAGAACGAGAACATACCTTTTTGACGAGTAATATGGCTAAAGTCACGTGTTACGCCGTTCTCAATAAGTTTATCTACTAATAACTGACGGTTGCCATTGATACGATCGCGCATTTCCGCCAATTCGTTGTACCATTCGTGGCGTAATTCGTCTGAACTTAAAATGGTTTCAACTAGTGCGGCACCATGTGCTGGTGGCATAGAGTAAATAACGCGAACCACGTAAAGTAATACTGAATAAGCTAAATCAACGGCATCTGAAGATTTGCCAATAATCGTGGTTGCGCCAATACGTTCACGATATAAACCGAAGTTTTTCGAACAAGAGCTACAAACAATCATTTCTTCAACGTTGTCAGCTAATAGGCGTAAGCCGTAAGCATCTTCGTCTAAGCCGTCGCCAAAACCTTGGTACGCCATATCAACAACTGGCAAGAAGCCGCGATCTTTCGCTACTTCAGTCACTTGTTGCCATTGCTCTTGGCTTAAGTCCATACCGCTTGGGTTATGACAACATGCGTGTAATAACACTGCATCATCAGCACTTACTTCTTTCAGCGCCGCTAACATGCCATCGAAATCTAAACATTTGTTTTCGTAGTCGTAGTATGGGTAAGTTTTTACAGTTAAACCGGCAGCCGCGAATAAACCAGTGTGGTTCGCCCACGTTGGGTTGCTTACCCAAATAGTGGCGCCCGCTTTACATGATTTAATAAATTCTGCAGCAACGCGCAAAGCACCTGTACCACCTGGGGTTGAAACGGTGCGAGCTCGCTTGTCATTTAACACTTTGTGATTGCCAAAAATAAGCTTTGACATTTCATCGTTAAACAAAGGTGAACCGCTTGGGCCAATGTATACTTTGGTATCTTCATTATCGTGACGATATTTTTCAGCTTTTTTCACACAATCTAAAATAGCGGTGTGACCAGCTTCATCTTTATAAACACCAACACCCAAATCGACTTTTTGTGGATTTGCATCTTCACGATATTTCGCCAATAACCCTAGAATAGGATCGGCTGGCAATGCCTTTAAGCTACCAAACATGACTCCGTTTACCTTTTAGTTTGAGGGAGAGAAAGCGCACGACTTGTTCATTTAAAAATCAGTGCACAATTAAGCGCTAAGCATAGCTATTTAGATGGCTAAATAAAAGCGTTAAAATCAAAAAAAGCGAGCTTGGTTATAATTATTTTTACTCGCTTTTGTTTACACTTGTGTTCAACTTTCGTAACGCGTTGATTTTGCTGAATCACAGTGACTTTAAGCAACCTTAATAATTGCCGCAAGCAAGCCTATCAGTCCGCCAAAAATGCCGCCCCAAACCACTAACCAACCTAGATGAGTGCGGATCATTTCTTGAATAATTTCTTTGACCAATTGCGGGGTTAATTCATTTAATCGTTGCTCAATAATATCGCTGACTTTATCTTGCATATTGGCGAGGTTGCTATCGCCTTCAATGGCATCGCGCAAGTCTTGGTTAAACTTATCGGTTTCGGTAATTTCAGTGATTGCAGTTTTCATGCGAGTAATAAAAGGCTCACGCATGGGTTGAAGTGCTTCAGTGCCACCAAGCATGGCTAGCATGCCGCCGAATTGCGATTTTTCAATAACATCAACTAAACCATCAAAGGCTGGGTTTAAATCTACTTTTTCAATTACTGGTGATAGATTGAGTTGCACGCCTTGGCTGCTTGATAAAAATCGATCAATATTTTCTTTGGTAAAAAACTGGCTCATCATCAGATGGCGAATGCCTATTTTAAAATCTTCAAAGCGCGCCGGGATAACGCCAGAGCCATATAAACCTGGCACCTTTTCAAATAACATATGAATAGCCAACCAATTAGTAACCGCGCCAGATAGCGCAAATAAGCCAACGGAAAAGACAATAGGCTGCGCCAAACTATAGCCAGCAATCACTAATAACAGGGCGATAAGGTTGGTGATACTGCTTTTATTCAAAAGTTACTCCAAAACCAATAACAAAACTAAAACACGGGCAATGGTAGCAAGTCTATTGATTTGCTGACAATAGTTTCGCAAGATGAAGCCAGTAAAAACAATAGGATATAACATGATAAAAACACTACTAACACTCATCAGCCTTTGGTTGTTAATACAGTTGCCTGTACACGCCAAAGCAGATCAACAATGGCGCACGGTAGCCCCAGACCAGTTAATGGTGATGACTTTGCCACAAGGCAAAGTGATTTTTGAATTGGCACCGCAGTTTGCACCCAATCATGTGGCTCATTTCACAGCACTCGCCAAAGCGGGACATTACAACAACAATAAGTTTTATCGGGTGATTGACGGCTTTGTTGCTCAAGCAGGGCCGGATGGCGGTGAAGAGGATAGTGCCAAAACCGAAAAAATGTTGACAATAGAAGGAGAGTGGACAACAGATAAATCGCAGCCATTTGCCTTAGTGCAAAGCCCTGATTTATTTGCCGAGCAAACCGGATTTCGTCAAGGTTTTGCGCTTGCTCGCAACTCAAGTGAACAAAAAACCTGGTTAGCCCATTGCCCTGGCATATTGGCGATGGCACGCGGTAATGAAGCCGATACAGCCACCAGCCATTTTTATATTACCAATGGTCAAGCACCGCGCTACTTAGATCGGATTATGACGATATTTGGCCGTGTCGTTTATGGCATGGATAAAGTGCAAGCAATCACGCGTACTCAGGTAATTGACGGAGATACGCCAGTGCCTGAAAGTGAATTTACCCCGATTATTTCAATGCAACTAATGGCTGATTTGCCTAAAGCTGAGCAGTGGCAAGTGATGGTTGAAGATACAGAAAGTAAAGCCTTTGCGGAGAAAATTGCTGATCGCCGAGCTAGACCACATGCATTTTTTTATAAAAAGCCGCCGCCGGTGTTGGATGTTTGTCAGGTGCCAGTGGTGAGTAAAGTGGTTAAGGCTTTAGTAGATAGTTAAATCAGCCAAAATTTTGCCAATCAACAAGCAATAGAGCGGAGAGCAGCTATAACTGATGGTATAAGCTAAAGCATGATAAGGAATACTTATGCTTAGAGTACTTAAAATATTGCTTGTACTTTTCATTGGTTTGCACGCGCTGATTTATGCAGTACAAAACATTGCCAATCTTGATGCAGCCCATGCAGCCTTGGGCTATGTCTTGTCCAGTCAAGGGCATGAAGTTTATTCAAATACTATGTTTTTCTATGTGACTAATCCGGTGTTACATTGGTGTGCACTCTGGCTTGTCATTTTCGGTGAGTTGGCGATTGGTTTTTTTGGAATTAAAGGGGCATTCAACATGCTAATGGCTCGAAAAGGTTCAGCTGAGCAATTTCATGCAGCCAAGAGCTACGGTCTAATTGCAGCAGCATTGGCTTTGCTGGTTTGGTTTGGGCTGTTTATGACATTTGGAGCGGCTTTCTTTCAAATGTGGCAAACCGAAGTGGGAACAGGCTCAATGGAAGGTGCCTTTATGTTTTCTATAGCTTCCGCTATTACTATGATGTTTGTTTACAGTACCTCTGAATAATCTTAAGAGGAAACTCGGAATAGACTTACGTTGCCTGTTCGAAAGGAAACAAAATTACTGATTTTCTTTGCGTATTATTAATATCCACTGGATTTGTCGCCATTTATTGTCGCGGTGGCGACAGCAGCACAAGCAGGTTTATGCTTCATTCTAGTTTTGTGATGAATATCGTCATTCCAGCGAAAGCTGGAATCTCCAACGTTCTAAACCGAATTAAAATTTATTAAGATTCCGCATCAAGTGCGGAATGACGTTAGAAAACGAGCAGGGAGGCGATTCCAAAGGGGAAACAACAGTCTTTTCCCCTTTGGGTACTGCGGCTACCGCCGCAATAATCTCTATATGTGATTAAGGCTGGATAGTCTTTTCCTGATAATTTAACCGATTAAAAAAATACTTTTGGTGCTTAAATAATAGTTGCCAAGCAGGTTTATGCTTCGTTCTCGTTTAGTGATGAATCTCTTTAAATTGATATTTGCTTTGCGATAGAAGTGATATTTGCAGCTTCAACCATTCCCGTACAGCATCGAAAGTGAAATTTAGAAAGCGAATTGTCAACGCGAGATAGGACATCGAGCGCTTGCGTTAAGGTAGGACGCCTTATCGCAAGGAATTGGCAAAGTCGCCTAAATTTCATTTGAGGTTGATGCTGTTTCGGGCGTCGGTGGGTTTCCAAAGGGCGGCACGGCGATACGCCGCCCTTTGGGTGCTGCGGCCATCGCCGCAATGAACTATTTATACCAAATCTTCACTACATCAAAGTAACGTTCGCCTTCGGGCGTTTTCACCATCACTTCATCATCAACTTGTTTGCCAATTAACGCTCGTGCCATTGGCGAGTCGATACTAATTTCGCCTTTTTTAACGTCCCATTCATCAGCACCAACCAAACGGTAAGTCACCTCGTTGTCATCTTCGTTAATTAATGTCACCCAAGCACCGAAATAGACTTTGCCTTCCTGTTGTTTTTCAGGGTAAATAATTTGCAATACTTCCATGCGCTTATCCAGAAAGCGCACGCGGCGATCAATTTCCCGCAAGCGTTTCTTGCCATAGATATATTCGGCATTTTCACTGCGATCACCTAAGGCTGCAGCTTCCGATACCGCTTTGGTGACTTTCGGGCGTTCTTCTTTCCAAAGGTACTTAAGTTCACGGTCAAGGCGTTCATAGCCTTCACGGGTGATGTAATTAGATTTCTTCATAGTTGCTGTAAGTTTGTGAACCGCATGTAAGTGAGCCACAGGCCATTTGGTTTAGGCGTTAGGCTTTATTTTTGATAATTCTACAATAATAACGATGAATCAATAGCATGAAATTCTTCAACTGCGGTAATTAATGAATTAGCGGTTAATGCTTCAACGCCAAAAGCTAGCGTTCGGCAATGGTGCTTTTGCGCAACATGGCGCATTAATAAATCGAAATCGCCGTCACCTGATAATAAAATTATCGTCTCAACTTGAGCGGCAGCTTCCATCACATCTATGGTGATGCCAACATCCCAGTCACCTTTGGCAGAGCCATCACTGCGCTGAATAAACGGCTTTAATTTGACCTCGAAGCCAATATGTTTAAGCGCGGTTTGAAATTTATGTTGCTGATCATCACTGCGCTGTATGGCATAGGCGTTGGCCTGTTGAATATCATAATGCTGGCTGATTTGTTGCCAAAATTGTCGATAATTAAATTGACGACCAAACTGCTGGCGTGTGGTGTAGTAAATATTTTGAATATCAACAAAAATAGCAGCGGTTGTCATTTATTAGCCTTAGTAAATTTTTAACCAAGTCATTGTAAATGATTAAGCCAATTTATAGGTAAAATAATAACAAGGCTTATTAGGGCTGTGTTGTTACTGCTGTTACAATACCGCTAATTCACTTATAACGTTGTTATAACACTCTTAATTTTTAAAAGGGCACGCTTGTGCAAGAAAACAAATTTTCCACTTTGGCGCTAAAGCATGGGCTATTGAATAACTTAGCCACCTTAGGTTATACCGAAATGACCGACATTCAGGCGAAAAGCTTGCCTGTAATGCTCACGGGCAAAGATGTTATTGCGCAGGCGAAAACCGGCTCAGGTAAAACAGCGGCATTTGGGTTGGCGTTGCTTAATAAATTAAATGTTAAACAGTTTCGGGTGCAAAGTTTAGTATTGTGCCCCACTCGCGAACTTGCCGATCAGGTGGCGAAAGAGCTTCGGGCATTAGCGCGGGCGATTCATAATATTAAAATTCTAACGCTATGCGGTGGCATGCCAGTAGGCCCGCAAATTGGATCATTGGAACATGGCGCGCATATTATTGTTGGCACACCAGGGCGCATTGAAGATCACTTGGCGAAAGGTCGTTTAGACTTAACTCACGTTACTACGCTGGTTTTAGATGAAGCCGATCGCATGCTAGAAATGGGTTTTCAAGCGGCGTTAGATAATATTGTTAGCTTCTGCCCAGCACAGAAACAAAGCTTATTATTTAGTGCTACTTTTCCTGAAAAAATACAATCCATTGCTGCTAAATTGTTGAAAGACCCTGAGCATATAGTCGTAGAAGCGAAGCATTCGCATAGCACGATTAAGCAGGCGTTTTATCATGTCGCAGATAACAGTGATCGCCTAGATGCTTTGCAGCGACTATTACTGGCACAGCAAGCGGAATCAGCCGTCATTTTTTGTAATACTAAGCAAGCGGTGCAAATGGTTAATGATGAATTGGCAAGTGCTGGTTTTGATGTGATCGCTTTGCATGGTGATTTAGAGCAGCGCGATCGTAATGAAACCTTAGTCAAATTTGCTAATAAAAGTGCCTCAGTATTAGTGGCAACCGATGTTGCTGCGCGTGGTTTAGATATTGATGACTTACCGTTAGTGATTAACTATGAAGTAACGCCAGATCCAGAAGTACATGTTCATCGCATTGGCCGTACCGGTCGAGCAGGTGAAAAAGGCTTAGCATGTTCTATTTATTGCGATAAAGACTCACGCCGTATTGCCGATATTGAAACTTATCAAAATATTGAAATTGACACTGTGCCATTGCCAGGCGATGAAGTATTTAACGCCCAGCCAGTTAAAGCGCAAATGGTGACTTTGCAAATTGATGGTGGTAAAAAGCAAAAGCTGCGCGCCGGAGATATTGTCGGTGGCTTAACTGGTAAAACCGGTATTGCGGGCGATCAAGTTGGTAAAATCAACTTGTTTGATGTGAAAGCCTATGTTGCCGTACATCGCAGTGTTGCTAAAGCGGCATTGAAAAAAATTAACAATGACAAATTAAAAGGCCGTAACTTTCGGGTACGGAGCATTTAATCGTTAGTTGTTAACACAATAAATTATTCGCCACTGACCGCAAACATGCGGTTATAATCGGCGACAATGTAATGTCCAAGTTTATCTTGCTAAAAAATATCAAAGGTTATCTATGAGCCAAATTGCTCAACAAATCGCACAAGAACTACGTGTTAAGCCTGATCAAGTAGAGGCAGCGATTAAATTGTTAGATGACGGTGCTACTGTGCCGTTTATTGCCCGTTACCGTAAAGAAGCCACTGATGGTTTAGACGATGGTCACCTACGTACCTTAGCTTCGCGCCTAGGTTATTTGCGCGAGTTAAATGAACGCCGCCAAGTGGTATTAACCAATATTGAACAGCAAGGTAAGCTAGCTGACAGCTTACGCAGTGCCATTGAACAGGCCGATAACAAAACCAGCTTAGAAGACTTGTATTTGCCGTATAAGCCTAAGCGCCGTACAAAAGCACAGATCGCGATAGAAGCGGGTATTAAGCCGTTAGCCGATAAATTATTTGCTGATTTATCTTTGTTGCCACCACAAGCTGCTAGCGAATTTATTAATGCCGATGCTGGTTTTGGCGATGAAGAAGCCGTACTTGATGGTGTGGTCAGTATTTGGGCAGAAATGTTTGCAGAAAATGCCGAACTACTTGCTAAATTACGTCGCCACTTAAACAAACAGGCACATATTGCCAGCAAAGTGGTAAAAGCTAAGCAAACTGAAGCGGTCAAATACAAAGATTATTTTGACCATCATGAAGCACTTAGCCGAGTACCCGCACACCGGATGCTGGCGATGCTACGTGGTAAGAGTGAAGGCTTTTTGCGCTTAAGCATTGATGTTGACCCTAATAGTGACAGCAAAAGCTACTGCTCGGCATATGACATTATCAGCGAACATTATCGCTTGCGTTTATCTGCCCAAGCTGGCGCGAAATTTGTTGCTGGCGCCATTCAACAAGCCTGGAAACAAAAGCTTATCGGTCAGTTTGAAACCGAATTTTTTGGTGCACTGCGTGATAAAGCAGAAATTGAGTCAATTAAAGTATTTGCCGATAACTTAAAAGACTTGCTAATGGCAGCGCCAGCGGGCAGCAAAGTCACTATGGGGATTGATCCTGGTCTTAGAACAGGCTGTAAAGTGGCAGTAGTTGACGGTACTGGCAAGTTATTACACACCGCGACAATCTACCCTCATGCTCCGCAAAATAACTGGGATAAATCGATGCGTACCTTAGTTAAATTGGCAAGCCAACATAAAGTTGAATTGATCGCTATCGGCAATGGTACTGGTTCTCGTGAAACCGATAAGTTAGTCGCGGAAGCGTTAACTCAGTTTGAAGATAATAAGCCAGTTAAAGTTGTGGTGAGCGAAGCAGGTGCTTCAGTTTATTCAGCTTCTGAATTGGCCGCCAAAGAATTTCCTGAGCTCGATGTGTCAATTCGTGGTGCGGTATCCATTGCTCGTCGTTTGCAAGATCCACTTGCCGAATTAGTGAAAATTGACCCGAAAGCCATTGGCGTTGGTCAGTATCAACATGATGTTAGCCAAAGCTTATTAAGTGCGTCGCTTGATAATGTCATTGAAGATTGTGTTAATGCCGTGGGTGTTGATTTAAATAGTGCGTCGCCGTCATTGCTATCTCGCGTTGCGGGCTTATCCAAAACCATGGCGCAAAATATTGTCGATTACCGCGACAGTCATGGTCGATTTAATCAGCGTGAAGAGTTACTTAACGTTGCTCGTCTAGGGCCAAAAGCGTTTGAGCAAGCAGCCGGCTTTTTACGTATTCGCGATGGCGAAAACCCGCTGGATAATACTGGTGTGCATCCGGAAAGTTATCCAGTGATTGAAGCAATTATTGCGAAATTGAACAGCCAGCTTTCGACATTGGTTGCCAATGATGAATTGTTAACTCAAGTCACTTTTAACGACTATGCCAATTTAGTCGCAGGGCAATTGACCTTCAATGACATTATTGATGAGCTGAAAAAGCCCGGTCGTGATCCGCGTCCTGCGTTTAAAACCGTTACCTTTAAAGAAGGGGTTGAAACTTTAAATGATTTAACACCGGGCATGGTGTTAGAAGGGGTAATTTCAAACGTTGCTAACTTTGGCGCTTTTGTTGATATTGGCGTGCATCAAGACGGTCTAGTGCATATTTCGGCATTAACCGATAAATTTGTCAGCGACCCTCGCACTGTAGTGAAAGCGGGCGATATTGTTAAAGTGAAAGTGCTTGATTGTGATGTTGCTCGCAAGCGTATTAATTTAACCATGCGCTTAAATGACGATGTTACTTCGACTAAATCGGCTAACCATTCGTCAGGTCAAATGACGAGTAAAAAGCCAGCGAATAAAGGAACATCGAAGCCACAGCATGCAGCACAGGGTAAAGGTAAGCCGCGCTCAGATAAGTCGCGAAATGATAAATCACCGGCAAATGCGGCTATGGGTAACGCCTTTGCTGATGCGTTTGCTAAGTTGAAAAAGTAAAGTAGTGTGTGCTATTGGTAGCTTTTTAGCATTTAGTTGATGTATCTAAAATTGCATTAATAATACGGAAAATAGCCAGAATAGAGGGAGTAAACATTGGGTATAAAGTATTCACCCAAAGTAGGGCAAATATTGATGTGTGATTTTCAGGGCTTTAAAGAACCTGAAATGGTAAAACGTAGACCCGTTTTGGTTATTGGAACGAGACCTACTGGTCATGGTTTGGTAACGGTCGCTTGTTTAAGTACTAAGAAGCCAGAGATTATCCAGCCTTATCATCTGTTATTAGAAAGCTGCCACTTTCCTCCTCATAAATTTTTTGATGGCAAGGAAAATTGGCTAAAAGCGGATATGATTTATACGGTGTCATTTGAGCGTTTAGATTTGATTAAAATCGGTACAGATGCCAAAGGTCGACGACTTTACTTTAATCAAAGGCTTGGAAAAGAAACAATGATACAAGTTCGTTCTTGTATATTACATGGAATAAATTTGGGCTTTTTAGGGCAATATTTGTAAACATTTTTACTACACTAGTTAGTTTTTTATAAACATTTATTAACTTAATAAAGTTGCACATAGTGCACATAGTGTATAGAATTTATTCGTCAAAGCTTCTCTGGTTAAGGCTAGAACGGAGCACTAAGACTACATTATTTATGTAGCCAGCCCATAATCAGCGATAACAAGCTCTTATGGACTGCCGATTGAACCCTCGCTTCGGCGGGGGTTTTGTATTTTTAGGCCTTTGTTTTGCAGTGATTAATATTTTTGTTGATTGCTCTAAAATAAAAAAGGGGAAGCATTCACTTCCCCAAAAGGGTGCTCCGATACATTCAACATGAACGGAGCTAACTTATGATCGTGATGTGCTGTAAGCGACTGTCAGTAAGTGACTTCCCGCAAGTTACAGCGTATAAATTGCCGATACTTGACTGTAGAACGAGTCGGCATCAGCGTCTTTCATGTCAAATTGACCCACTTCAACGCCAATCGATAGTTTCGGCGTAAAGTTTTTGAATAAATTAACCCCAACATGGGTGCGCTCGCGATCAGACTCGTCAGTATCGATATAACCATAGAACACTGAACTACGGGTATCTTCTGTCCAGTAATGGCGATAGGCAGCCATGTAAGCAAAGGTTTGCTCGGCTTTGCCGTTATAGACATCGGGTGCCGCGGTAACGCCAACATAACGACCCGTTTCACCAGCGTGAATTTGGAAACGGAAGTCATCTTTACCAAAGGTCTTGATCTTACCGGCAATTGAACCGCCAAATGTGGTGTCATCATCGCCGTTGTCATAATTTAACTGGCGCACTAAACCTGCAACGCTAATGTTACCCCAGTCACCTTTAAAGGTGTATTTACCCACAATATCAGGTAATTCATCGCTGGCTGGATCAGCATCAGGACTGTCGTCAATGCCGTCGTTACCCCAAGATTCAGGGTTTTCTAAGGCAAACTCAAAATCGCCGTATTGGTAGCGCACCATGGTATTACGCACGAATGCTTCACCGACCATGGGGCCGGCAAAGTCAGCGGTTTCGGCTAACGCGCTGGTGTTCATAAACGTGGTCCAAGTTTGACCAAAGGTAAAACCGTTGTATTTGATAAAGGCGTGACGCAGGCGTGGATTCGAGGAATTGGAAATCACCTCGTTACCTCCGCCGCCGTAAAAGTCCATTTCTAAAAAGCCGGTGACGTCACCGTGGACGAACTTCATATTAAGCCGCGATTCATTGGCGAAGAATTTTGTTTGCGATTTATCTTTCGGTAACACCGCACCACCGCCAATCCAGAAATCTCGGTAGCCGACATCACCGTCGACATAGCGATAATCAATTTTTAAGTAGCCACCAAAGGTTAGTGTATCTTGGTCGGTCAACTTTAACTCATAGCCTGCGTGTGCGCTTGCTGCCATTAATGATAAAGCTGATGCAATTAAGGTTTTCTTAAACGACATTACTGTTTTCATTGTGCTCTCCCGCGTTTATAGCCTTGAGATTGATGGTTTTTTATTGTTGCTACCAAGACTTCATCTACTGGCTAACTGCTTGTTGTAAAGTCAGTTTGAGCGCGGTTGCGCCCAAACCTTTATTGTTATTCTGTGAGTGATTTTGGCCATTATTCCTCTAAAGTACTTAAATCGCCTTCATCTTGACCAAGCGCTCGTGCTTTAAGCACTCGGCGCATGATTTTACCGGAACGAGTTTTCGGTAAGCTGTCGACAAACTGCACGTCTTCTGGTGTCGCAATTTTGCCCATTTCGTTACCGACGTGTTCGCGCAGCTCAAGCGCTAATTCTTTGCTTTGTGCCACCCCTTGTTTGAGGATAACGTAGGTGTGAATCGCGTTACCTTTTAGCTCATGTGGTAAACCGACTGCGGCAGCTTCACTGACCTGAGGGTGACTAACCAGTGCGCTTTCAATTTCTGCCGTACCTAACCGATAACCGCTGACTTTCAATACTTCGTCCATACGGCCAATAACCCAGATGTAGCCGTCTTCGTCTTTTTTGGCGCTATCACCAGCTAGGTAACGCCAGTTGCCTTGATCATCTTGGCTCCAATATAAGTCGGCGTAACGCTCTGGATCTTTAAATACCGTGCGCGCCATACCAGGCCAAGGGTTTTTAACGATCAGTTTGCCTTCTTCATTTGGCGCAACTTCATTGCCGTCATCATCAACAATCACCATTTCATTACCGAAGAATGGTTTTGTGGCAGAACCTGGCTTAAGTGGAGTAATAGGCAATGGACAAATCATGAAACCGCCTGTTTCTGTTTGCCACCAAGTATCAATAATTGGGCATTTGTCTTGACCAATGACATGGTGATACCAGCGCCATGCTTCTGGATTGATTGGTTCACCAACACTGCCTAGCAAGCGTAAGCTGCTTAAGTCGTGTTTTTGCGGCCAACGATCGCCAAAGCGCATTAAGCCGCGAATCGCCGTTGGTGAGGTATATAAAATATTGATGCCGTAGTTTTCAATAATTTGCCACCAACGGTTAGGGTAAGGGTAGTTCGGCGCACCTTCATACAGCATGATAGTGGCACCATTAATTAGCGGCCCATAAACAATATAACTGTGACCGGTAATCCAGCCCGGATCGGCGGCACACCACCAGCGGTCTTGCGGTTTTATATCAAATGCCATGCGATGGGTAGTTGAGGTATAAACAGAATAACCACCGTGAGTGTGCACCATACCTTTAGGCTTGCCTGTGGTGCCAGAAGTATAAAGAATAAATAGCGGGTCTTCGGCATCAGTATGTTCGGTTTCACATTTAGAGCTGGCGATAGGCAGTGCTTTTAAGTCATGTAGCCAGAAGTCGCGCGACGGCTCCATTTCAACATCAAGTTGATTGTTTTTAACACAGATACACACTTCAATACTTGGTGAGCGCATCATGGCGTCATTGGCAATCGATTTTAAATCAATCGCTTTACCGCGGCGCCAACCACCATCGGCAGTAATTAACACGCGAGACTGGGCATCGTCGATGCGTGATGCTAACGCTTCAGTACTAAAACCACCGTACACAACTGAGTGAATCGCGCCAATTTTGGCACAGGCTAACATGGCAAATACTAACTCAGGAATTTGTGGCATGTAGATAGTCACAATGTCGCCTTTGTTGACGCCCATGCTTTTTAGCACGTTGGCAAATTGACAGACTTCACGGTTTAAACCGTTGTATGAGAAGTTACGAACTTGGCCATTTTCACCTTCCCAAATAATCGCCATTTTATTGCGATTAGCATTGGTTAAATGACGATCAATAGCATTGTGGACAATATTGATTTCACCGCCGTCAAACCACTTATAAAATGGTGCATTGCTTTCATCTAGCACGCTGTCCCATTTTTTATACCAAGTGAGTGTTTCAGCTTGTTCTGCCCAAAAGCTTTCTCGGTTGTCTATCGAATATTGATAAAGCTTTTCATATTCAGGGACATTCGCTTGATCAATCACTTCCTGACTTGGATGAAAGATATCTGCTTGCTTTGGATCTGTCATTGTTAATCTCCACATTCGCTACCGGTTTTTGGTGACAATTGCCCTAAGTGCATTAAGCGATATTCAAAAAGCTGAGCAATAATTAATAACTGGCAGACAATAAACTATTGATGATGAACTAAAGGTAGAGATTACCGAGCGATTATTAAATTAGACCTAAGTCTAATTTTGATGATTTCCATCTTAGACTTTAGTCGTAGAAAGTAGAGCGTGTTGCTCCTTGTTGTATGATTTTGCAGCAATCAATTGCGTTTATATGCTGGGCTTTATGCAGTTCAACGTACTCGATAGGCGTAATTGCAGTGTCTACCAGTTCGTTTTAATGACTTTTACTCGTTGTTACACCGCATTCACTCGGCATAACCAAACTTCACTTGGTGTGCCAAGATTAAAAGCCATTAAATTCGAACAAAATTTATACCACAAAGACCAACACGCTCTAGCGTGATTTTTGTTGTTTTAGATCAAAACTTTCAACAGCAGAGCGCGTACACTAAATGTATGAATTAGAGGTAAGAAAGATGACAGACAACCTAAAAAACCAGTTGCTTGCTAAGCAAACAGAGTTAACTAAACGTATTGAAGCGATTAATAAAGACTTTCAAAAAGGTCGTAGTGCCGACTTTGCAGAACAAACTACTGAAAGTGAAAACGATCAAGTGCTTGATGTTATTCGTGCTGAAGCCTCAGCGGAATTAACGCAAGTTAACAATGCGCTAAAGCGAGTTGAAGATGGTGAATACGGGCGTTGTGTGCGTTGTGGGGAAACGATAAATCCGAAACGACTAACTGCGCTGCCTTATACCGATTTTTGTATTAGTTGTGCTTAAAAGGATAGAGTTATGTTTAACGAAAAACACGATTTACATCACGAATTTCCTGAGTTTAAACAAGAGATTCACGAGCTGAAAATGAATAATGCCCATTTTGCCAAGCTGTTTAATGAATATCATCAGCAAAATGATGAAGTGATACGTATTGAGCAAGGCGTTGAAAATACTTCCGATGACTATTTAGAACTGCAGAAAAAACAACGCTTGCAGTTAAAAGATGCATTGTATGCGATGTTAAAAGATTATCAGGTAACAGCCAATTAACTTAATTGGTGACATTCCCTCTGCCTTGGCTGCTTTTTTACCTGTAATAAAGGCAGCCTTTTTTTGGCTAAAAAAAACCTCAGCGGTTGGGAGCTGAGGTGAAAATTAAGATTGATCCAGGTAATCAACCTTTCATTACTTTAAAGGTGTTGCTTTAAAGGCAATGCATTTAACGGGTTAGTTTGAAGCTAATACCGTATTTTCAACATAGTAGTAGCCATCTTTAACTTCAGTTTTTTCACAAGTGTGTGTCGGTTGTTTTGAACCTAACGTGCGTTTGTTACGACATTTCATTTGCTGTGCATCGACACCATATTTTGTTTGGTATTGCGCTGCTTGTTCTTTGGCTAACGTTAAATATTCTTGTGGTAACTTGCTTTCAAGTAATTCTAATGGACGGCGCCAGTGACTATTTTTTTGCTCATTGGCAACACTTAACCAAGCATAACTTTTTAATACATCTTGATTTGTACCTTGGCTGTTTAAATACATAGTGCCTAAAATATATTGCGCTTGCTTTTCACCACGCTTAGCGATGATTTCTAATGCTGGCAATGCTTTTTCGTAATCTTTGGCTGAATATAAATCTAGAGCTGATTGGTATTCGGCTTTGTAAGTATCAACTTCAATTAAGTCGGCGTTATTGGTTGCTGCCATGCTGGCGGTAGAAGCAAATAGTAGACTGCAAAATGCGATGATTGACTTGTTCATGGTTAAATCCTTTAAACGTTTTCTGTTTGTTACTTAGTAAGATGCAGTAACCATTACAAAGGTTGTGCCAGCAACGAATAAATTTTTTAAGTAACTGTAATCATTGATAAATTAAATTTTATTTGTTGTAAGTATTATTGAGGCAGGATCAAGGTTTTTGTTATTGATTAGTCAAATTAACTAAAAAGTTAATGTTTTAACTAACGTAAAAAATGTTTTAATGACGTAGTTGGTTTGTGATGTGAAGCTATTTCAGCCAGCAGTAATTCGGCAGTGGCTACGGCATCGTTTAATGCGTTGTGGGCATAATGTCCGGGTAAATGATAACTATCTCTTAGCGCGGTTAAGCGTAAGTTAGATGGGTCGTAAGCGGCTTGGCGCATATCAAGGCGACGCTTAGCGACCACTAAGGTATCGATTATTGGATAAACGGGCGCATAGCCGTAAAGTTTTTTACAGGCATAAGCCAAAAAGGTTTGTTCTACTTTGGCATAGTGTACCAGCATTACTTTGCCAGCAAGGGCATTTAGCAAGCGTTCAACAGCGTGCTCTAAATCATAGCCACTAAGCGATTCTTGTTCGGTTATTTGATGAATGGCAACATTGTCTCCAGCACGCTGCTTTTGACTTTTAAGTAAAAAATGATCGGCGGTGCCAAGTTTAATATTAAGCTGCTCAACACTCACATAACCCATGCTTAACAATTGATCACTTGCAGCATTCAACCCCGTAGTTTCAAAGTCTAACGATAGCATTGGTGTATCAGCTATTGCTGCATTGGTATTAGGAAAGGGCACCGATAAAAATGCTTTTAGCGGGCCATCAGGTACTTTCGCCAATAAACTGCGACGTTTAGCTTCTAGCCCGAAAAAGTGAGTGAATAGTTGCGGTGGCCAAGACATGAGATTAATAAGTTGTTTGTCGGTTGTCTTGCATGGTTTTAATGACTTTAAACGCATCTTTTAGATGCTCGCGCTCAAGCCGAGATATTTCTTTCGGTGATAAAAAGTTATCAGCATCTTCCTTGGTAATAAGTTGTTTGGCTTGATGTTGCAGTCTCAAGGTTGTAAGAAATTCAAAGGCATCTATTAAATTAGCCGCTGATGCTTTGGTTAATGAACGTGTGCCCGCGGCTTGCTTTAACCGCTCTATGGTATTGACCGAAGTAATCCCTTCTTGCAGCGCATAAATTCTTGCTAAATCAACGATGGGGGCAATGCCATTGTGTTTTAGATCCATGGCTTTTTTATTTTTACCATTTGATACTAAAACGAAATCACGGAAAAACCCCAGTGGTGGCTTATGTTGCAACGCATTTTTAGATAAATGCGCGATAAATAAAGACGCTTTTTGGGTTTTAGCTAACGTAGATTGCTGTAGACGATTAAGTAATTGGGTGTTGCCATAAATGGTGGTTAAATCGAAAAATATACTGCAATGCATTAATGCTTTTGGATCGGGTGTATCTATCCACTGATTAAAGTAACGTTGCCACACTGCTTCTGTTTGTCGCCATTTAGAGTTGGTTGCCATGACATTGCCTGGACAATAAATAAAACCACATTGGGCTAAACCATCGCAGACAAATTTAGCGAGGCGTTCAAACCATGGCGCGTGTTCGGGTTTCATGCTGTTGTCGATGATTAAACCATTGTCCTGATCTGATTTTGCCAACTGTTCTTGGCGCGCTTGTGAGCCTGCAGCCACCCACGCAAAAGGAACCGGAGGCTTGCCATATAGCACTTCGGCTAATTCAATTAAACGAATAGTGAAGGCCATAGTGATGGCGCTAATACTTTTGCCTACTTGTTCGGCTGGTGTGCCAAGTTTTGCCATTTTAATTTGCAGCTTCGGAATTATTTTGCTGATTTCGGCAAGCTCATCAATATCGGTGGCTTTATGGATCAGACTGGTAAGATTAATGGCATTTTGTCCTTCAAAGTGCATTAAATCAGTAATGGTGAGCATACCCGCTAACTTGCCTTGATTAGTGATGGGTAAATGATGAATATGTCGACTATTCATGGTAATTAGCGCATCAAACGCGGTATTTCTAACATCAAGCAAGGTAATGTCTGAGGTCATAATTTCACTGATGGCATGAGAGGTATCAACATCTCCGGCAATACAGCGCCGACGAAAATCTTTATCGGTCACTATGCCTTTTACGGCTTCATTGTGGTCAATGACCACTAAGCAAGAAAAACCGAGTTCGGTCATTTTCTTCGCGGCAGCAATAATTGATTCAGTATCATAAATGGTCGCCGCAGGCGATTGGTAAAGTTGTTCTATTGGCGTGTTGGTTAAACTGGCATTTATTGCGGCTTCATGCTGAATATTTGAAACGGTGCTTTTCAAGCGTTCTTCGGCAGATTGTTCGAAAAAGCCAATAACATCTGCATAGTCTTTCATACAGGTTAATAACGCCTGTTTTTCAATGGCATAAAGTAGGCTGTCTTCTTCACAGATGACATTGGATTTTAGGTATTTTTCGGGATAGCCAAAAATAGTACAAATATCACCTTCGCCATATTTGCCGACTAATTCATCCTGTTCATCGGTGTAACTGAGCGCCCCTTTGCGTACAATAAAAAAACTTTTTGCGTCACATTGCTCCGGCGGTAATTCTTGATCATGAGCCAAGTAACAAATATTGATATGACTCACCAGTTCAGCAATAGCGGTGTTAGGTAAGTGCTCAAATGGAGCTATGCTGCCAATAAACGCATAAATTTCACTTAATTCATTGTCCATAACTAGCTACACCAAGAGAAGTTTGTTTCTTGTCATTTTTAGGGAAGTGCAATGGTGTGGTCAATAATTATTCTAAAAACCTAGACTAAAGTTGAATACCTCGGTGAAAAATTCCTTGCTAGTGTTTATGACTAGGTGGAGAAATCCCCCTGTTAATAACAATTAGATAAATAAAAAACAAACAGGCGAAAACGAGGAGAGAATTGTGGAAACAAGTTACTGGCAGGAAAACCTGCGACTAATTTTTATCTGTCTCATTATCTGGTTCATCGTATCGTTCGGCTTCGGTTTATTGCTCGTTGAACCATTAAACGAAATCCGCTTAGGGGGTTATAAGCTTGGTTTCTGGTTTGCTCAACAGGGCTCAATATATACCTTTGTCGGATTAATTTTCTGGTACACCCATAAAATGAATCAACTAGATAAAAAGTATAACGTGGAGGATAAGTAATGGATGAATTAAAACTCTATACTTGGATCGCCGTAGGCGGTACCTTCGGGTTATATTTCTTTATTGCTTGGTGGGCTCGAGCGGGTTCAACAAGTGAGTTCTATGCTGCTGGTGGTGGTGTTACACCAATGCAAAACGGTATGGCGATTGGTGCCGATTGGATGAGTGCAGCGTCGTTTATTTCAATGGCCGGTCTTATTGCCTTTTTAGGTTACGGGGGCTCTGTATTCCTAATGGGCTGGACCGGCGGTTATGTGCTGCTGGCCATGTGTTTAGCACCATATATGCGTAAACATGGCAAATTTACTGTGCCTGAATTTATCGGTGATCGTTTTTATTCTAGAACGGCACGTATTGTGGCAGTAGTTTGTTTAATTATCGCGTCAGTAACCTACATCATTGGTCAAATGAAAGGGGTCGGGGTAGCGTTTTCTCGCTTCTTAGAAGTTGATTACGATATGGGCTTATACATAGGCATGGCTGTGGTATTCGTTTATGCAACCTTAGGTGGCATGAAAGGTATTACTTATACGCAAATTGCTCAGTATGTTGTGCTTATTACCGCTTATACTATTCCTGCAATTTTCATTTCATTACAATTGACTGGTAACCCAATTCCGCAATTAGGTCTGGGGTCGACACTTGCTGATGGTAGTGGAGTTTATTTACTCGATAAACTCGATATGGTGGTCTCAGACTTAGGCTTCAAAGAATACACAACCTCGACCTTAGGTGGTGTTGAAATGTTTGCCTACACTATGTCACTAATGATTGGTACTGCCGGCTTACCACACGTAATTATGCGCTTTTTCACTGTGCCTTCAGTTAAAGCGGCACGTCAGTCAGCGGGTTATGCCTTAGTATTTATCGCGTTGTTATACACAGTGGCTCCTGCAGTAGGTGCGATGGCTCGCTTCAACTTAATGAATACTATTGAGCCAGCAGCTGGTGAAAACTTGGTTTATGATGAGCGTCCTCAATGGTTTAAGGACTGGGAACATACAGGTTTATTGCAGTTTGAAGATAAAAATGGCGATGGCAAAATTCAATATGTTGCTGATGCTGAAAAAAATGAAATGGTCAAAGTTGACCGTGACATTATGGTATTAGCTAACCCATCAATTGCTAACTTACCAAACTGGGTAATTGCCCTAGTGGCAGCAGGTGGCCTTGCCGCGGCATTATCAACTGCAGCAGGCTTATTATTGGCAATATCGTCCGCGGTTTCTCATGACTTGATGAAAGGGGTATTAGTGCCGGATATGAGTGAGAAGAGCGAACTGCGGGCAAGTCGTATTGTTATGACGCTGTCAGTGCTTTTCGCTGGTTATCTGGGGCTAAATCCGCCAGGATTTGCTGCCGGTACTGTTGCCTTGGCGTTCGGTTTAGCAGCCTCGAGTATTTTCCCAGCATTAATGATGGGTATCTTCTCGAAAAATATGAGCAGTAAAGCAGCAATTGCCGGTATGTGCGCAGGCTTAGGTGTGACCATGCTTTATGTATTCCAGCATAAAGGCATAATGTTTATTCCAGGCACCTCGTTCTTAGGTGGTATGGAAGAAAATTGGTTCTTAGGAATTTCACCTAATGCCTTTGGTTCAGTTGGCGCCTTAGTGAACTTTGCAGTGGCATTTATTATGCTAAAAGCAACAGGTCCAGCACCAAGCCATATTCAAGAAATGGTGGATAACTTCCGTACACCGCATGGTGAAATAGCGGCCGCCCACGATCACTAATATATTGCTAAATGAGAGATAGTTCCCTCTCTAAAGGTTAAAGGCTCCAATTTGTTCTGTAGCATGTTATGTTGCAGCATTGGAGCCTTTATTTTAATAAGATAATAAAAAAACAAAGAGAATGCTGTATGACTCGACATACCAAATTAGCGATATTAATAGCGCCATTCTTAATTCTTGGTGGCTATATCGCCTCAGATTACTATATGGAATATCAGGCTCAACAGGAAAAAGTCATTCAATTAATACCCGATGGTCACTGCGACATTATTAACGAGCACTGCATTTTGCAGTCGGGCGAATTTAAAATTAATGTTTATGATAAAGATGGCAATACTGGCGTTAATGGTACATTTCCCATCGACAGCGCGGTGCTATTTATCGTTGATTCGGCAAAGCAGTTTCATACCTATGATATGACGATGGCTGATAGCCCATATTATTGGACGGCCAGTACTGATTTAAATCAGCGTCTAGCTGAAAAAGGTCAGAAGCAAAAACTTCGGGTGATTGTCTCGATAAAAGGTGGTAAATATATCAGTGAGTTCTATAGTCAAACGGTAAATTAATACCAATTGAAATAAGTAGGAATAAAGCGCGATAATGTTTGCAAATTGGCAGTTAGTGGCACTGAGTTTAAGTTATATCGGGCTGTTATTCGGTATTGCTTACTTAGGTGATAAATATCGACATCAACTCGCCAAAAAATGGCAACCGTTTATTTACGCCATGACACTCGGTGTTTACTGTACATCATGGAGTTTTTTAGGCACTACAGGCCAAGCATCAACCAATTTCTTATCTCACCTGCCGATATATCTAGGCCCCATTTTACTGTTTATTTTTGCTTGGCCGTTTTTACAGCGGATGATCCGCATCAGCTTAAAATTAAATCTCACTTCGATTGCGGATTTACTTGCTGCGCGATTTGGTAAATCACACAATTTGGCGATTGTTGTGACCTTAGTCGCGTTAGTCGGCACCATGCCATATTTGGCGTTGCAATTAAAAGGCATTGTTTATTCGTTTGAGCAATTACAATCTGAACCGCTGATTAACTCCGGCCAGTTTGGCTTTTTAGTGAGCCTAGCATTAGCGGGATTTACCATAGTGTTTGGTATTCGCCATTTAGATGTTACTGAGCGCCATCCGGGGGTAATGTTAGCTATTGCCTTTGAATCGATTGTTAAATTGTTGGCCTTCGCCGCTGTCGGTTTATTTGTTACGTTTTTCTTATTCGACTCTCCCGCCGATATCTGGCAACAAACTGCGACCAATAAACAATTATCAAATCAATTGGCTTGGCCAAATATTTCTGCGTTTATTGCCATGTTATTTATTGTAATGGCGGCGTTTTTATCTTTACCCCGACAATTTCAGGTGATGGTGGTCGAGTTACAAGACATTAAAGATACTGAGCTTAGTCGTAAGTTATTCCCGGTATATTTAATGGTGTTTGCTGTGTTTGCCATACCACTTGGTTTAGCGGGAAATTTATTACTTAATCAGCAAGTGCCGTCGGACGCGTATGTGTTATTTCTACCAGCGCTGGGCGGTCAAAATTGGTTGTCGCTATTGGCGTTTCTTGGGGCAATTTCCGCGGCCAGTTCTATGGTGATCATTTCCGCCATTGCCTTAAGTACCATGCTCAGTAATGAGATTGTCTTCCCGCTGATTTATCGCTACCGCAAACATCGCGATATTGAGTTTGACCAATTTAGAATTAAGTTGCTGAACATTCGCAAGTTACTGGTATTGGTGGTGATTTTATTAGGTTACTCGGTATTTCTGTTTGCATCGCCCGATACACTTTCTTCTTTAGGCGAAGTGGCCTTTGGCGCTTTTGCTCAGCTGACCCCAGCCTTAATTGCTGCGTTTTATTGGCGACGTGCTAGTTTAACTGGTGTTTATGCGGGTATTTTAGTCGGTTTTGCCATGTGGCTATTTTTAAGCTTTTTACCTAAATTTGGATTTTATTATCAACCGATGGATTATGGCTTATTGCCGACCAATACCGCCGTTACCATTATCAGTTTGCTGGCCAACAGTTTTCTGATCTATTTAATTTCACAAATTAGCAGACAAACCGTTCAAGAGCGGGTGCAAGCCTCTATTTTTTTGGAATGGCAATCAAGTGCACTGGTTTCAACTTTACATAAAAAAATAGTCAGTGCTGAAGAGCTGGAATTATTAGTATCGCGTTTTGTCGGAGAGAAAAAAGCCAAACAAAGCTTTTTAGTGTTTAACCACAGTGTTGCTAAATCTGACGTTGGTGCGGCTCGATTTAATCAGCTGCTATTTGAACATACTGAAAATACCTTAGCCAGTGTTATGGGGGCATCGTCGGCGCGCCTAGTATTAACTTCGGCCTTAGAAGGGCGCGATATAGCCTTAGAGGAACTAGCGATGTTGGTTGAAGAGGCATCCACTCAGCAGCAACGTTTAAGTCAAAGCCTATTGCAAAGTGCGATTGAAAACGCCAGTGAAGGTATTTCAATTATTGATAAAGATCTCAACTTAGTGGCGTGGAATAAAAAATATATCGATCTTTTTGAATACCCTGATGCGTTGGTGTTTATTGGTTGCCCGATAGCTTCATTAATTCGCTTTAATGTTGAACGAGGTCTATGTGGTGAAGGAGAGGTCGAAGCGCAAGTACAGAAGCGAATAAATTATTTGCGTAAAGGCAGTTCGCATCAGTCTGAACGGGCGCTAGATGGCAAAGTGATACGCATAGAAGGTAATCCGCTTCCCGATGGTGGTTTTGTCATGTTATTTTCAGATATCACGCCATATCGCGAAGCCGAGCAAGTGTTAAAAGCAGCAAATGTTGATTTGGAAGCCTTAGTGAATGAGCGTACGGTTAAACTGGCACAAACCAATAAAGAATTAGGGTTAGCCCGCCAGAAAGCAGAGCAAGCTCATGTTAAAAAAAGTCTATATTTAAAGGCCTGTAGTCATGATTTAATGCAGCCATTGGAAGCGGCCCGATTGTTTACTGAAGCGTTATCGAATCAGGAAAACTTATCTGATCAGCAGCAGCATCAGGTTGAAAGTATTAGTCATTCGTTAAAGGTCGCTAATGATTTATTGGCAGAGCTTGCGGAAATAGCCCGTATTGAAAGTGGTAATATTAAGCCGCAATGTGAACCCTTTGCACTGAGCGATTTGTTTCAAGAAATTGCCAATGAATTTTCGGTGTCAGCGACGAATAACAAAGTTAATTTTGTTGTTGTGCCAACGCGGTTATGGGTTTACTCCGATAAACAATTGCTGCGTCGTATGATTCAAAACTTGTTAAGTAATGCCTTTCGTTATGCTAGCCCTGGTAAAGTGTTATTGGGTATCCGCAGAAAAGGTAAAAATGTCGTCGTCCAAGTGGTTGATAATGGCCCTGGTATTCCACTTGATAAGCAAGAATTAGTTTTTGATGAGTTCACTCAACTTACAGAAGAGCAAACCTTGTCAACAAAGGGCTTAGGCTTAGGGCTTAACATTACAAAAGGACTAAGTAAGTTACTATCACATAAGCTCGATTTACTGTCAGAGCCAGGTAAAGGCTGTTGTTTTAGTATTGAATTGGCGCGGGTAGCGGCTGTTCGTAAAGTGCCGGTTCAGAAACCTCAACCAAGTGTAACGTTAAGGAATATAACCGTACTTTGTATTGATGATGATGAAGATGTGTTAAGTGGTATGGTGGAAATGCTTTCAAGTTGGGACTGTAATGTCTTAGCAGCAGATACGCCTGAAAGCGCGATACAGATGTTTGAGCAGCATCGACATAGCATAGATATTGTATTAGTTGATTACCAGCTATCACCAACAGAGAACGGCATTGCCTTGATTGAGCGCTTACGCAAATTAACTAATGTTTATTTACCTGCAATTTTAATTACTGCTACTAATGAAATGGATATTAGTGAAAAAGCGAATGCCGCAGATATGGGCTATATGCGGAAAATGGTGAAGCCTGCAGCATTGCGAGCTATGATTAGCGCAAAATTGGCTGAAAAATTACATCGCCGTTATGTGGCCGCAAAGTAATTTGTGGCGGCAAAGTCATTTCACGGCGGTCAAAAATATTAGTGATTGATGTCGAGCTCTGATAAATCTAAATGACTGATGGCGATCACGGCTTGCGTGCGGTTTCTAACATTTAATTTTTTAAATATTGCCGTAGCGTGAGCCTTAATGGTGGCTTCAGAGACATTTAAATCGTAAGCAATTTGTTTATTTAACATGCCTTCGGCAAACATCATTAAAATTTTGTATTGCTGGTGGGTTAAGCTCGCTACTCGCTCAGCAATATCATTATATTCATCGCTATTACTTTGTTGATTAAATTGACTGGGTAGCCATTGTTGCCCTGCTAATACGTCAATAATCGCAGCATAAATAGTATCAACTGGCGTTGATTTGGGGATAAAACCAACGGCGCCTAAAGAGATGGCTTTACCAATGGTATCGTTGTCTTCATGCGCAGAAATGATCACCACAGGTATATGTGGGTAATGTTTGCGGATATTAACTAAATTATTAAAACCATGACCACCTGGAATATTTAAATCTAATATCAGTAGATCAGTGTCACTGTGGCTAGCAAGTTGTTGTTCTAATTCTGCAATGGTTTCGGCCTCAAGCCACTGACAGCCGACAAATTTAGGCGTTAATGTTGATAGTAAAGCTTGTCTAAATAAAGGGTGATCATCAGCTATTATTATCTGATCAGGCTGAATCATTATTATTGTACCTGCATGTGCTTAGTTGTTCCCAGTTAAGTATAACTCGGGACGAAAAACTCGAAACATTAGACCTTAGTCTATGCTATTACTGAAAAAATAACAGGTGATTTAGGAAAAATAAACGACATCAATCAACTACCTAGCAAGCATTGATTGATGTCGAGTGTAGGCGTTTATGTGGCAGGAATATTTTTCAAGACTGCTAACAGTAATTGCCAATATTGGCCGACTGCTTCAACATTTACTTTTTCGTCTGGCGAGTGTGGGAACTTAATAGTTGGACCAAATGACACCATATCCCAGTGTGGATAAGCGGTTTTGAATAAGCCACATTCTAAACCAGCATGAATCACCATAATTTCAGGTAGTTTGCCAAATTCACTTTGATAAGTTTCGCGTACTACTTTCATGATCGGTGAGCTGGTATCAGGTTTCCAACCCGGGTAAGCTCCTGAGAACTCAATTGCCGCGCCAGCTAATTCAAATACAGAGCGCACTGATTCCTCTGCGGATAAACGGCCATCATCATGCAGACTTCGAATTAACGTTTGAGCGACAAATTTAGGGCCTTTACAGCGCATTACACCTAAGTTAAGTGACGTTTCTACAATGCCTTCAATGTCATCACTCATGCGTAACACACCATTTGGACAAGCGTTTAACGCATTTAAAATATTGCGTTGCGTTGCTTTACTCCAACATTCGTCAAAGGTTTCTGGTGAAATTAACAGCATATCAATGTCTGTTTCAATCGCTTTCAAGTTTTG
Source organism: Colwellia sp. MEBiC06753 (assembly GCF_053470325.1). Taxonomy (NCBI): domain Bacteria; kingdom Pseudomonadati; phylum Pseudomonadota; class Gammaproteobacteria; order Alteromonadales; family Colwelliaceae; genus Colwellia; species Colwellia sp. MEBiC06753. The sequence goes on from NZ_JBQMTM010000008.1 coordinate 60,704, forward strand.
CTTAGCTTGTGTTAAATAGTCAGCAACTGCAGTTTTTAGCGCTTCAACATGTTGATTAGGTACAATAAAGCTGGCGTTTGCTTCACGAGGAATAGCGTTACGTAAGCTACCACCGTTTAATTCGGTTAATTGGATATCGAACTGCTTTACTGCTTGCAGTAATAAGCGCACTAACAATTTATTGGCATTAGCGCGGCCAGTGTGAATATCAACACCGGAATGACCACCTTTTAAGCCAAATAGCGATAAATTAAACGCTTGTGAATCTGCTGGCACAGGGACAAATTCAAGGGTGAAACTGGCATTGGCATCAATACCACCAGCACAACCCATATATACTTCACCTTCTTGCTCAGAGTCAGTATTAATTAATATTTCACCGTCAAATTCACCAGGTTGTAGGCCAAATGCGCCAGTCATGCCAGCTTCTTCATCTATGGTTACTAATACTTCAAGTGGACCATGGGCAATATCATTACTGGCAAGCACTGCAAGTGCCGATGCTAGGCCAATGCCGTTATCTGCACCTAATGTTGTATCTTGTGCAGTTACCCATAAACCATCCTGCTCTTCAATAAGATAAGGTTTGATTGGGTCGGTTAAAAAGTCATGTACAGTGTCGTTGTTCTTTTGCGGCACCATATCCATATGAGCTTGTAAAATAACTCCTTTACGATCTTCCATGCCTTGAGTTGCTGGCTTTTTCAAAATTAAATTGCCAACGCTATCTTCTTTTACACTGATCCCTAACTCTTTCGCCCAAGACTGGATCCAAGCGGAAATCGCTTGTTCATGTTTAGAAGGATGCGGAATACTGCATATTTTTTCAAAAAGTTGCCAAAGTGGTGCGGGGGTAAGATTCGCAAGTTGCGTCATTAGGTTACCTATGTTTATAAAAACGTATCAATAAAAACGCCAGCAAGCTGGCGTTTAAGAACATTATTTCGAGGCCATTAAAAATTGCCACTGTTCATTAAAGTCATCGCTGGGTTTTTTACTAAAACCAGAGCGAACATATTGGCCAATTTTACCTTCTGCAAAGGCGACTAGCAAATTGGCTAACGCCTGTTCGTTTATACTAAAGCTTTTGCCTTCACGAAGTTTGCGCTCGCGCAACACTTGTTTAAATTGTGACTCTAATTTTTCGAAAAATTGGTTTACACGTGCGCGTAAACGCTCGTTTTCACCCATTAATGCATCGCCAGAAAGAATGCGACACATGCCCGGATTACGCTCTGCAAATATCAATAATACGTGCAATATGTGGTGGCAACGGATAAGTGCTTCTTTATGATCGGTTAAAATTAAGTTGATGCGAGAAAAAATAGATTCTTCAATAAATTCAATAAGTCCTTCAAACATACGGGCTTTTGAAGGGAAGTGACGATAAAGCGCTGCTTCAGAAACGCCAACTTCTGCGGCTAATTTTGCTGTAGTAATACGTTGGCCAGGGCTTGATTGCAGCATTAACGCTAAACATTCAAGAATTTGTTGTTTGCGATTAGGTTTTTCATTTGTCGTCATGAATGACTTCTCTGTCGATTTTTGATCTTTTTAGAGCTTGATTGTAGCGGCTTCATGTATTTAACATCAAGCCACTTTTACTATTTTAGGGACGGTAATCACTGTACGTTAGTAAGTCAATACTTACGCTCTGTCTCGGTAATGGTTTGCAACAACGGTGACTAGCTGTTGCGCCAAAGCTGTCTTGCTGGCCAGAGGTAACTCAATTGTATCGGTCTTAGAAAATAAGGTTAACGCATTGTCATCACTATTGAAGCCTTGCCCAGAAACCGCAACGTTATTGGCAGCAATTAAGTCGAGGTTTTTCTTTTGTAATTTACCTTTTGCATAAACTTCGACATCTTGAGTTTCAGCAGCAAAGCCTACAGTAAACGGACGATTTTCAGTTAAAGCCGCAACGTCAGCAACAATATCAGGATTTTTTACTAAGTTTATTTGCATCGCATCTTCATGCTTTTTAATTTTTTGATCGGCAATTTTGGCAACACGATAGTCGGCGACAGCGGCGCAGGCAACAAAGATGTTTGCTGTGGGTGCTTGCTCAAGCGCATGCTTATGCATATCTGCTGCACTAGTAACGTGAATAACCTTTGAACCTAAAGGAGCTGTATGCTTAGTTGGGCCAGATATTAACGTGACTTTCGCGCCAGCATTGATCGCAGCTTGGGCAATGGCATAGCCCATTTTCCCAGAGCTATGGTTAGAAATATAACGAACGGGATCTATCGCTTCTTGGGTTGGCCCCGCGGTAATCACCCAATGTTGACCATTTAGCGTTTGCTGGCTGAACATCGCTGTGACTTGTTCGACTAATTCCCCAACATCAAGCATTCTGCCCAAACCAACATCACCACAAGCTTGTTCGCCAGCACCTGGGCCTAATTGTTTAATACTAAAATGGGCTAATTTACCAATATTGGCTTGGGTTATTGGGTTGTGCCACATTTGCTGATTCATAGCTGGCGCAATGGCGATGGGTGCAGAAGTGGCAAGGGCGATAGTTGATAACAAGTCATCGGCAAGGCCATGGGCTAGCTTTGCAATAGTATTTGCTGTTGCTGGCGCTATTAATAATAAATCTGCCCACTTTGCTAGTTCAATGTGTCCCATCGCAAGTTCGGCTTGAGGATCGAGTAAGTCATCCGCAACAGGGTTAGCTGATACTGCCTGTAACGACAAAGGTGTGACAAATGCTTTTGCTGATTCTGTCAATACTACCCGAATATTAGCGCCTTGTTCTTTTAAGCGACGCACCAATTCTGGCCCTTTGTACGCGGCAATTCCGCCGCTAATACCTAATACGATGTTTTTATTCTCTAAACTTTGCATATGCTGCTAATCTTAAAAAAGTGATGGGCGTCATTACCTTAATGCCAATGATGGGCAGTATATCAGGGAAGTTGTTAAAGGAGAAAGGGATGTTAAAGTCTTGGCCTGCTAGTGAGCGACCGCGAGAAAAACTATTGCGGCAGGGGGCGTCCTCGTTGAGCGATGCAGAATTATTAGCCATTTTTTTACGTACTGGTGTTAAAGGTTGCCATGTTGTCGATTTGGCACGGCAATTACTTAACAGCTTTGGCAGTATCAGCGCTATTTATCGAGCAAAAGAGAGTGAGTTTTGTAGCCACAATGGCTTAGGGCAAGCGAAATATGTGCAATTGCAGGCTTGCTTAGAAATGGCTAAGCGTTATTTAAAGGAACAGGCTAGCCAAGGGCAATATTTATCAAGTGTTGAGTCGACTAAGCACTATCTTGTCTCAGAGTTGAAAGCAGAATCACGAGAAGTGTTTGGGTTGATATTACTTAATAGCCAACACAATGTTTTGGGGTTTGAGCGACTTTTCAATGGTACAATCGATGCAGCGGCGGTATATCCGAGGATAGTTGTCGAGTGCGCATTAAAGCAACAAGCAGCGGCAGTAATACTCGCTCATAATCACCCTTCGGGTACTTTAACGCCAAGTTTGGCCGATAAACAAATAACTCAGCGCCTAATTCAGGCGCTTGCATTGATTGAGGTTAAAGTGCTGGATCACTTTATTATTGCCGATAATCAATGCTATTCATTTGCTGAACATGGACTAATATAAACTAAGTGTTGCATATCAAGACAATGACAGTTAATTTTAGTGCGATAGAGCAATCAACCCATTGAACTAATGGAATAAGCAAGGAACATCTTATGACCGACAGTAGTAACCATGAGATAGAACGACGCCAGTCTTTTCGCCTTGATATGGAAAAAGAGCTGATTGAAATCGTTTGGACGGACGCCAATGGCCAAGTTCGTCATAAAACTACCGCGTGCCTCGATTTTTCGCGAGGTGGGCTTCGTATCGACAGTGATATTGAATTTATTGAAGATGCGTCCGTGAAGGTTATTTTTAAACCAAATACCCCGAAAAAAACGCAATTAGCCGGCAAGGTATTACGTTGTATTAAGCAAGATACCGGTTGGTTTGAAGTGGCTTTTATATTGGACGAGCAAGCATAAACTCAGAAAAATTAGAGTTTTGAACTATAGTTAAGTAGATCCTGCGCGGATGTTTCTACGTGTAGTAATAGGAAATAAGCATCATGATGATATTAGTTGGCGGTGAAAAGGGCGGTAGTGGTAAAAGTTGTCTAGCGCAAAATTTAGCCGTTTATTTTGCAAAACATAAAAACGCCATTGTTTTGATGGTAGATTGTGACCCTCAACGTACGACTTCGGATTGGATCCAAGCGAGAAATACTGATCCGTCATTACCCGCAATTAATTGTATTCAGTTATACGGTAAAATCCGGAATGACTTACTAAGTTTAAATCAACACTATGATTACGTGATTGTCGATTGTGGTGGTCAAGATAACTTAGCACTACGTGCAGCGATGTCGGTGGCCGATCATGTGATTATTCCACTTAGACCAAAGCGCCGCGATTTAAAAACAGTGCCACATATGGAAGATATGCTAAGTACTTGTAAAATGGTTAACCCAAAAATGCTGGCTTCTTTTGTTATTACTCAGTGTCCAGCGCTCCCAACGCAAGCCAATCGCATTATTGAAGCGAAAGAAGTGTGTTCATCATATGGTATAAACGTACTAGATGCGGTGACCTATAGTCGTAATATTTATGATGACAGTGAAGAATCTGGCGCTTCAGTGTTAGAAAATGAACCAAGCGGTAAAGCAGCAGCAGAAATGATTGCGATTGCTGAAGAGTTGCTTGCCATGAAACCGGATGACTCTCATGAGTTTAACTGATCTTAAAAAAGGTCAGGGTAAGGCGGTAAAGAAGAAAAAATTTACCGTCGATGAATTTATCTCTGATGCTGAAAACTATGCTAAAGGTACGCCTCAGCTGGTTAAACGTGGAGAGCAAGAAGCACCAAACGCGTTAAACCTAGATCAGGCCATTGCTTTTGCTGAGAAAAAAGTTGCTGAAAAAGAGCAATCTAAAGAAAGTAATCGTCCGTTTAGGCATGCAACATTTACCTTAAGTGAAGATGCGATAGCACAGCTTAATGAGCTTGCCCGTGAGTCTAATTTAGCAAAATCTCATATCATTAGAATCTTGATTGAGCACTTAGCTTCACAAGATCAAAAACAACAATTAGCAACCTTGCTTGGATCAAAAACGATCTAAAATTGTTGGTAAATCCCGCAGCTTGCTGTTGTTTTAAGCGAAATTGAAAGCTCAATTAATTATATATCAAATTGAATTATAAGAATTTTTAGCAAAGATTCGGTTAAAAACTGATTAGTACTAGTAATCAGTTTTTACTTTCACTATAATATGCCACCTTTTTCAGGATCCCAAGGCGACGGCCGCGGGGAAAGATAGCTCGAGCTGAAATTAATTTTGGAGTGACTCAAATGTCTAAAGTTTGCCAAGTAACTGGCAAAAAACCAGTTGTAGGGAACAATCGTTCTCATGCGAGAAACGCCACTCGTCGTCGTTTCTTACCTAACCTTCAATCTCACCGTTTTTGGGTTGAGAGTGAAAACCGTTTTGTTAAATTACGTCTTACTCCTAAGGGTATGCGTATTATCGACAAGAAAGGCATTGATGCAGTATTAACTGATATCCGTGCACGTGGCGAAAAAGTTTAAGGAATCATCATGCGTGATAAAATCCGTTTAGTTTCTTCTGCTGGCACAGGTCATTTTTATACTACTGACAAGAATAAAAAGACAATGCCAGAGAAAATGGAAATCAAAAAGTTCGATCCTAAAGTACGTAAGCACGTAATTTATAAAGAAGCTAAAATTAAGTAATTTTGCTTGTTCGAATAACGAAAACCCAGCACTTATCGCTGGGTTTTTTATTGCCTGAAAATTATGAACTCTTGTTTCATTGCTACTGTTAATTGTTAAGTTTCAGTATGATAGTAGCAATTAATATTTAATGAGTTGATTATGAGACTGTCTCGCGCTGCTTGGAATAATGTTATTATCTTTTCGGTAATGGGTTTCATATTATTGATTAACCTGACACAACCTAATAAAGATGAAGAAAGTGCTACTGCGAGTTATGGCTTACAGTCAGTTCTTGGTGAGCACGCAGTTATTTTAACCATGAATATTGATCAGCAACTGACCATAGAGCGGGTTGGTCAAGGTTGGCATGTATTGCCAGAACCGCAAATTAGTATGCAGCGTGTCGAACAAATGATGGCGGCATGGCAGCAATTACAAGGTCAGCAAGTAGACATTACCATTGATCGTCAGCAGCCTGGATTATTTATCAGCATGGTATTGGCTGGCAAGCAAGGTATTCAACTATTTAGTTTGTATCTCGTTGATCAACAACTGATTATTCATAATCATCAAACCAATCATTATTTCGCCTTAGTTGAAGCTATGTATAAGCAGTTAATTCCTTCGGGTTTATTAGTGGAGTAGTTATGCCAGAGTTACCTGAAGTTGAAGTCTGCAAATTGGGCATAAGCCCGCACGTAACTGATCAACAAATTAAGCAGATTATTGTTCGACAACGTCAATTACGTTGGCCAATCCCAGAAGCAATTGCTGAGGCAGAAGGCGAAACCGTGATATCAGTGTCTCGTCGTTCAAAATATCTGATGTTAAATCTGGCTTCAGGTAGCATCTTAATTCATTTGGGGATGTCGGGTACCATTCGAGTGATTGATGCGGGCTTAGCACCAGTTAAGCATGATCATGTTGATATTGTTTTTGACCATGGCAAGGCATTGAGGCTCAACGATCCAAGACGTTTTGGCGCGGTGTTATGGCTAGCAGATAATAAAGATGAGCAAGGTATTTTATCGCATTTAGGGCCTGAGCCGTTAACTGATGATTTTGGTCATGGTTACTTATTTAGCAAGGCGAGCAAGCGCTCCATGCCAGTAAAAAACTTTATCATGACCAATCAAGTGGTGGTTGGTGTAGGCAATATTTATGCGAATGAAGCATTATTTTTGGCGGGTATTTTGCCAACGACGCCTGCGAATAAAATATCAGAGCAGCAATATAATCAGCTGACCGATATTATCAAGCAAGTACTGGCGGCGGCGATTAAGCAAGGTGGAACTACGCTAAAAGACTTTACTCAGGCTGATGGTAAGCCGGGCTATTTTGCACAATCGCTAAATGTTTATGGTCGAGCTGGTCAGCCATGTGTTAATTGTCAAACCTTACTTGAAGAAGTCAGACAGTCTAACCGCAGCTCGGTTTATTGTCCGAGCTGCCAACAATAGCTTATTGTTACTAGTTGATGCTATTTCATGGTGGCTTCAAGGGCAGTTTTTACTACCGGATGAACGAATTCACTGACATCGCCTTTATGCAGAGCAACTTCTTTAACTAAGGTTGAAGAAATAAATGAATTTTCTTCAGCAGGCGTTAAAAATACGCTTTCTAACTCTGGGTATAAGCGGCGGTTCATATTGGCTAATTGAAATTCGTATTCGAAGTCGGACACCGCTCGTAAGCCACGTACTAGTACTTTGGCTTGATGTTCTTTGGCAAAATCGACTAGCAAGCCAGTAAAACCAACGACAGTGACGTTATCTAAATCTTTAGTCACTTCTTTAATCATTTGAACTCGAGTATCTAAGTCAAAGCATGGTTTTTTACTTGGGCTAAAGGCTACACCAACAATCACTTCACTAAATAATTTGCTGGCGCGATGAATTAAATCAGTATGACCATTAGTGACAGGATCGAAAGTACCGGGATAAATTGCTTTTACAGACATGATTAAGTTCTTAATTAAAATAGTGAATATATTTTAGTGGCGGCAGATATTAATTTCAAAGTTATTGCGTGGCTTTAAATTGATTGATTAGCTCGGTCATTTTATCGTTGATCAAATGAACTGCCTTTAACGGTCTGATCATCACTTTAAATTCGGTAATTAAGCCTTCATTGTTCCAAGTGATCATATCGATACCGTTAATGAAGATGCCATCAATTTCGGTAGTAAACTCTAAAACTACGCTATTGTTTGCCTGAAACTCCCTAACATATTGAAAGTGTTTGTTTAAAAAAGTGTGAAAAGCTGCGGTTAAATATAATTTAACCATTGCTTTGCCTTCAATTGGGCGGTGAACTACAGGAGAGTGTAATGCTGCATTTTCGGCAATTAGTTGACTAAGTTGGCTTGCATCGCGATTGGTGACCATTTTATGCCATTGTTCTAGCATGATTATTCCTTATCTCATTAATAATACTGACACGTGTCAAGATATGCGGTGTTTGAGTAAATAGCAATTCTTAATGCCTAGATATTGTATGATTGCTGTATTGTAGCTCTTGATGATCACAATAAGGGTAGGGCAAAGAGTCAGGAGTATTCACCGCGTGGCGCAATTCTTTCATTGATTCATCTGGCGCGTAACCAACAAATACAGGGCTAATAATAAGCCAAATCACTAAGCCTATCATTCGAAATATCATGGTTAGCCTATGCCATCGTGGGCTGCTATCAAGCAGAAATACTGGTGAGTATTTTAGTCGCTGCAATCAATATCTTGTTGCCACTAAGTATTAGTTAAGTTATCTGCTCTTGCAACAAGCGTTGATTTTCTATGTAGTTGTAAACATTTTGGCCGTCAGCCATGAAGTTTTTTGAGTAAATACTTTAAGTTAATTTCATTTTGATAGTATGATAGTCCGATAGGTAATAAAGGGGTATCAATTGATCATGAAAACGCGGGATAAAATTATTCAAGCGAGTATTGAATTATTTAATGAGCAAGGTGAGCGAAATGTCACAACTAACCATATTGCTGCTCACTTAGGCATTAGCCCTGGCAACCTTTATTACCACTTCCGCAATAAAGAAGACATTATTTTGTCAATTTATGAAGAGTATGCACGTAACTTGTTACTTGATACGTTTCCGACGGTAAAACCTGATGTGAAGCCATTAGATGCGATTATTCATTATATGGATGCAGTATTTCAGGCGATGTCTAAATTTCGTTTCTTTTATGCAAACTTACCAGTTTTGTTATCAAAAAATCCGATATTGCGCGAAAAATATGTTGAAGTACAACACCTTATCAGCACTCGCGTGAGCGATATGATGATTTCACTACGTGATGCCAAGATGATTAAATTCTCGGATGAAGAGTTGCCTGATATTGTTAGTGTGTTACGTATAGTCAATACGTTTTGGTTAAGCTTTTATCAAACTCAGGCCTTAGAAGCGGAAATTGATGCGTCAGTATTTTATGAAGGCGTGTTAAAAATCTTAGCGATTATTCGCCCATATACGACTGAAAGCGCGTTGCCGGAATTTATAAAAGCGCGAGATTTATACCTTGCTCGTCATAGTGAAGCACGTTTAGCCAGCTAGGTTAAACGACAAGGCTTTATTGGTTCGCGTTAAATTGCAGTGCTCTGGTAGCCATTAAGCAAATATTGCCATTGCGCTTGTTGCCAATTAAGTTGAGCGTTCTTATTTTTCTCTTTGACAAATGAGCGATGTAATCGCTCAATATTACTTTGTTTCCAACCCTCGCCTGATTTTATCGCGCCTTGATCAAAATCAATTAACCAAATTTTTTGATTGTTATCGATTAAAATATTGTGAATATTTAAATCGTGATGATAAACCTGATGTTGGTGAAACTTAGCAATAGTTTCACCAATTTTACCCCATAAAGTCTCGGACAGCGTCTGTTTAGTAAGCAAGGTCGATAAATCTTCCGCATGCTCAATGCGCGCAGAAATTAAATCGGCGCGATAATGCATCCCTGATTTTATGATTTGGCAGGCGATAGGTTTGGGGGCAGGAAGTTGTTGTTGGTTGAGGTAGGCCAACAATAAATATTCTTCAATGGCACGAGTATTTTTTAAACCGCTAAACCAATAGCTATCGTGAATAATTTTGCCAATTAAACCACCACGGTAATAATGCCTTAATACCCAATGCCGATTATTAAACTGAACAAAATAAGTGGTTCCCCGGCCCGTTGCTGTACCAGTAACTGCATTGCGTTGTTGCCAGAAGTCGGCACTAAACATATTGGGGTCAAAATCACTGGCGATTTCTGCATTAATTAACCACCAATGTTGAGGTGATTGTTTTAAGATTGCTTGACCAGAATTTACAATTGCGTCGAGGTTCAAGATAATAGGCCCAAATTAAATGCTAGCGACAGCTGCCTATTGTGGTGATAACTCTATGTCGGGTCAAATAATTGCACCTAAAAAACTTTGTATTTTACGTTTATCGGCAATCGGTGATGTGTGTCATGCGGTTGCAATGGTGCAGGCAATTCAACGACAATATCCGCAGTGTCAAATCACTTGGGTGGTTGGCAAAGTAGAAGCCATGCTGTTAGAAGGTTTGCCGAATGTTCGGTTTGTGGAGTTTGATAAACAAGCCGGTGTAAAAGGTTACTGGCAATTACGCCAAACCCTTCGCAAAGAAAAGTTCGATGTTTTGCTACATATGCAGGTAGCACTAAGAGCCAGCATCGCCAGTTTAATGATCAAGGCTAAAGTGAAAGTGGGCTTTGATCGGTTTAGGGCCAAAGAAGGGCAATGGCTTTTTACCAATCGACAAATTGCAGCGCAATCTAAACCACATGTACTTGATGGCTTTATGGGTTTTGCTCAAGCGATAGGTGTTAAAAATATTACTCCGCAATGGCAAATGCCGATTACCGATGATGATCAACTATGGGCGGCAGAGCAACTAAGTGGCAGTAAGCCGATTGCGATTATCTGTCCGGCAGCGAGTAAAGCCGAGCGTAATTGGAATGCCAAGGGTTATGGTGAGGTTGCTCATCAATTAGTTAAAAAAGGCTTTACTGTTGTGATTTGTGGCGGGCCAACGGCTTTGGAGAAAAAGCTTGCTACAATGATTCAGGCGAATTGTCCGGATATTTTGCTTAATTTAGTGGGTCAAACGTCACTAAAGCAATTGGCGGCATGCTTAAAGCTAGCTCACTTTGTTATTGCGCCTGATACGGGCCCTGCTCATATTGCGGTAACGGTAGGCACGCCAGTGGTGGGGTTATATGCTCATAGTAATCCAATGCGCACAGGTCCTTATTTGTATCAGCAATATGTCGTTAGTTGCTATCAGCACGTGATTCAAGCACAACATCATCAACCGTTAGCTAAATTGCCTTGGGGTATACGTGCTAAAGGCGAAGATTTAATGGATAACATCACCATTGAGCAAGTAATGAATAAAATTAAACAGCTGGTTGCCGATCTTTATCCAGAAGTCACGTTTTAACGGCGCCTTTCTAATGACTACTATTTAATGGTAACTAAAGATTTAATAAGTTTCTTAAGGCTTGAATAGCTTTTAGGCTACTTCCTTGATTTTGCTTAACAATATTATAAGCATTTGTCCCTAACGTCTGTGCTAGTTCGGGTGAATTGATGAGTTTAGTCACTCGGCTTGCCAGCGTGTTGCTTATTTCTACAATATCAGATGTCGGTAGTGTTAACATTGCATTGTGCTCACTAAGGAGCTGAGCAATTTCTTTAAAGTTAGCCATATCATCACCAACAATAATGGGCTTTTTATAAAGAGCGGGTTCAAGTGGATTGTGACCACCTATGGTTGAGAAGGTGCCGCCGATAGTGACGACCGTGGCAAAATGATAGGCCGCCATTAATTCCCCTAATGAGTCCATCAACCAAACCTGAGTATCAGAGGTCACACTTTGTTCGTTACTGCGCTTTTGGTAGCGAAAATTTTGTTGTTTTATTAAGTGTTCAACGGCATTAAAGCGCTCAGGGTGTCTAGGCACTATGATTAATAATGTTTCTGGTGTTGTGTTAAGTACTTGCTGAAAAGCGGTTAAAATCAGTTTTTCGTCGCCATCATGGCTACTCGCAAGTAACCAGCACGGCCTTGAAGTTGGCAAAAACTCTGCAAGTTGCTGTTGTTTAGCGACGACATCAGCACTGATACTTAGGTCATATTTTAAGTTCCCTGCAACCTGACATTTTGCTGTAGGTGCGCCAAGTGCAATTAATCGGTCAGCATTGGTTTGGCTTTGGGCTAATACCTGATCAAATGCTTTGAGGCATGGCGCTATTAATGCTGAAAGTCGTTGATAATTGCCGAAAGAACTATCGGATATTCGGCCATTAATTAATAGTTGCTTGATATTCTTATTATGGGCTTGAGCTGCTAGATTTGGCCATAATTCGGTTTCCATCACGACAATGGCTTTTGGCTTAAATTTATAAAGAAAGAAACTGGTACAAGGCCAAATATCGAGCGGTAAGTAACAATGCTGAACTTTTTTGCTAAATAATTTTTTGACTTGAGCAGAGCCAGTCGGGGTAAAGGTGGTTACTGTAATTGGCAACTGATGAAATTGACTTAAACAGTGTTCAATAAAAGGCTTTAATGCTAATACTTCGCCGACACTTGCGGCATGAATAATAATACCGCCAGTTTGTATACGCTGCGTAATGATACCTAACCGTTCATTTAAGCGTTGGCGATACGCTTTATTTTTAAACGATCTTATTAGGGCAGCTAACAATATAACGGGTAATAATAAAATTAGAACAATTCGATAAATAAATAACGCCAAAATATTCACACGGGCAATGTTAAAGACAAGGCATTATAACGAGCAACCTTAGTATCGAGCAAACTATGTATCAGCAAGCAAATAAAAGTAGGGAATAGGAGTTTCCCTAATGCTATGACTTTGTTATGTTGACAGCCATGTTGATGGAAAGAAGTGTTTATTGATGTTCATGCGTTTTACTTTATCAAGTCTGTTGGTTGTCGCTGTTAATTTAACTATTTTTGCTAGCATTACTCATGCACAAGAAGCGATTGCACTTTCAACTAAAAAAGCACCTGAACATGAAATCACGTTAACAACCGTTGATGAGTTTACCCTTACTGCTGATTATTTAGTGGGTAAAAAACATCAAGATGGCTTTTTATTTTTACATGATTGTCATTCAGACCGTTCTGAGTTTGCCACTATTGCTCAACAATTAAATGAACAGGGCTATCATGCACTGTTGCTAGACTTAAGAGGGTTTGGTCGTAGCGTATCTGATGAATTTTCACATCATACTATGAAGCGTCACACCAATGATATTATTGACTATCAAGCAAAACTTGGGCAGCTTTCAAGCTATTGGCAACAAGATGTAATATTAGCTTATGAATTTTTACGTAAGCATTTAGATGCTAGTAATCATATTTCCTTGATAGCGAGCAGTTGTTCAGTGCCTTTCGCTATAACCACGGCAGAGAGTTTCTATGTCGCCAATTTGGTATTGTTAACCCCAGAATTAGACCGCACCTATACCGAGCGATATAAAAATTTAAATGATATCGCCACGTATTTTATTAGCTCATACCATCACACCCCTAGCTTTGAAACCACCAAAGAGTTATTTATCTGGAATGGCCATAGCCGAAGTAAACTACAATTGTTTAAAGGCAATAATACTGGCCTAAGTCTACTAAAAGGTAATCGCACACTAACATCCGACATTGCCATGTGGTTAAAAGACCAAACCAAATAACGCGTTAACACATGTTTGGTGTAGGTATATGCAAATAAAAGTTTTCACTTGGCGCTACTAAATTTAACTGATCGGACTGTACCTCTAATAATAAACGGGTAAAATAGCCGCCAAATTAACAGCTTGCTTGCAAAAATGCAGCGCTAAGCTAATGCTTAACAAACCGCCATTAGCGAAATGCTAATGAACATCGCAACCTTTACAATACCGAGGCAATACATGTCATCGACTTTTTACGCACATATTCAAGAGCAAATTAACCAAGTTAAGGCGGAAGGCTTATATAAAGCGGAACGCGTTATTACTACTGCTCAGCAAGCTGAAATTGCTGTCGCATCAGGCGAAGAAGTTATTAACTTTTGTGCCAACAACTATTTAGGCTTAGCAAATCATCCTGCACTAATCGCAGCGGCAAAAGCAGGTTTAGATGACCATGGTTTTGGTATGGCGTCGGTACGTTTTATCTGCGGTACGCAAGATATCCATAAAACATTAGAGCAGAAGCTAAGTGAATTTTTAGGCATGGAAGATACCATTTTGTACTCTTCTTGTTTTGATGCCAACGCTGGTTTATTTGAAACCTTATTAGGACCAGAAGATGCGATTATTTCTGATGCATTAAATCACGCATCAATTATTGATGGTGTTCGTCTTTGTAAAGCTAAACGTTTCCGTTATGCCAACAATGATATGGCGGAATTGGAAGCGCGTTTAATTGAAGCCAATGAAGCTGGCGCTCGCTTTAAGCTAATTGCCACTGACGGTGTGTTCTCGATGGATGGTGTGATTGCCAACCTAAAAGCTGTGTGTGATTTAGCAGACAAATATGATGCGTTAGTGATGGTGGATGACTCTCATGCCGTAGGTTTTGTTGGTGATAAAGGTCGCGGTAGTCATGAATTTTGCGATGTAATGGGGCGTGTTGATATCATCACAGGTACCCTAGGTAAAGCTATGGGTGGCGCTTCTGGTGGTTATACTTCTGGCAAAAAAGAAGTGATTGAGTGGTTGCGTCAGCGTTCTCGCCCATACTTATTCTCGAACTCTTTAGCGCCAGCGATTGTTTCAGCATCAATTAAAGCATTAGAGCTATTAGCTGAAGGCGACGAGCTACGCGCAACATTACGTGACAATCAAAGCTATTTTAGAAGTAAAATGGAAGCCGCTGGCTTTACTTGTGCAGGCGCCGATCACGCGATTGTTCCCGTTATGTTAGGGGATGCTAAATTAGCTAGCGATATGGCGAATCAATTGCTAGCAGAAGGCATATATGTCATTGGCTTTTCATTCCCAGTTGTGCCGAAAGGCCAGGCGCGTATTCGTACACAAATTTCAGCGGCACATACCAAAGCGCAATTAGATAAAGCAATCGATGCGTTTACTCGCATTGGTAAATCATTAGGCGTTATTTAGGAGTTGATGATGAAATCGTTAGCAAAATTACATGCCAAAGAAGGTATTTGGATGACTGATTCTCCGAAGCCGGAGCTTGGTCACAATGATTTACTAATCAAAATTAAAAAAACTGCGATTTGCGGTACCGATATTCACATCTACAACTGGGATGAATGGTCACAAAAAACTATTCCTGTGCCTATGATTGTTGGCCACGAATACGCGGGTGAAGTTGTTGGTATTGGTCAAGAAGTTAAGGGCTTTAGCATAGGTGATCGCGTATCTGGCGAAGGTCATATTACTTGTGGTCATTGTCGCAATTGCCGTGGTGGCCGCACCCATTTGTGTCGAAATACCATAGGTGTTGGTGTGAATCGTAGTGGTTGTTTTGCCGAATATTTAGTGATCCCAGCATTTAATGCCTTTAAATTACCGGACGAAATTTCGGATGAAATGGCGGCGATTTTTGACCCATTTGGTAATGCTGTGCACACCGCATTATCATTTGATTTAGTTGGTGAAGATGTATTAATTACCGGCGCTGGCCCGATAGGTATTATGGCGGCTGCGGTTGCTAAACACGTGGGCGCACGTCATGTCGTGATCACTGACGTTAATGAATATCGTTTAGAGCTTGCCAGAAAAATGGGCGCTACTCGCGCCGTTAACGTTTCGAAAGAAAAGTTGACTGATGTTATGACCGAGCTTGGCATGACAGAAGGTTTTGATGTCGGCTTGGAAATGTCAGGCGTGCCAATGGCGTTCCAAGATATGCTAAAAAACATGAACAACGGTGGCAAAATTGCGATGTTGGGTATTCCTGGTCAAGACATGGCAATTGATTGGAGCCAAGTGATTTTCAAAGGCTTAACCATCAAAGGCATTTATGGCCGAGAAATGTTTGAAACTTGGTATAAAATGGCGAGTTTAATTCAATCTGGCTTAGATTTATCGCCAATTTTAACTCACCAGTTTAAAGTGGATGATTTCCAGCAAGGGTTTGATATTATGCGTTCAGGTCAGTCGGGCAAAGTGATTTTAGATTGGACCTAATCTGGAATAACCTGAACATAACCCGCTGTGGAAATTAGTTAAGGCAGGCGTAAGCTTGCCTTTTTTGTGTGTCGGGTATTTCCCCGTATAATGTTGATATTTGTTTAATAGGTTTAGCGATGTCAGAGCAAAATAGTTTTACCCATTTATCTGCTGCCCAGTTAGTTGATCAAATTAATACTGATCATTTTGTGGTGGTAGATATTCGTGATGCGAACAGTTTTAGTCAAGGGCGTATTCCTGGTGCCGTGCACTTGACCAACGATAATATTCAGGATTTTGTGCGAGAAGCCGATTTTGATAAGCCGACGGTAGTTTGTTGTTATCATGGCGTTTCAAGTCAGCCAGCGGCGGAATATTTAGTCAGCTTAGATTTTAGCGATGTGTATTCGCTTGATGGTGGCTTTGTCGGTTGGCAGACCTTATATCCCGATCATATTGAGCGCTAATGAACGAATTGCATCTTGAGCCTCTGGTTAAAGTTGATCAACGCAGCATTGCTGAGCTTTTTGTTCAATACCTCAAATCATTGACAATTAATGCCGATGTCTTGCAAGACACGTCAGGCATTTGGATCAGAGTCGAGCAAAGCAAACTGCATCAGGCGGCTGAGCTTTTTAACGAGTTCGCCTTGCAACCGTATCACCCTAAATATCAGCAAGCTGCTTGGCAAAACGCTGAAGTATCGCAAGCCCTGCCAACATCTGCTTTTGGTGATTTATTTAGTCAGTTTTTTAAGCAAGCTGGCGCTTTTACCTTAATTGTTTTTGCTATTTGCTGGCTGGTTTACCTTGGCGCTCAATTTGGTTTTGCAAGGGCGCTATATTTGCCCTTAGCTTTTTTCCAGCAGCTTTCAGTAGAGCAACTGTTAACTGAACCTTGGCGCTTAATTGGCCCAGCCTTTCTTCATTTTTCATTACTGCATATAGCGTTCAATACCATGTGGTGGTGGCAACTTGGCAGTGCTATTGAAAAGTTGTTTGGCCGCGCGGTGATAATTAATTTATTTCTGTTGTCGGCAATTGTTTCGAATTTGGGGCAGTTTTTGGTCAGTGGCCCCAACTTTGGAGGTTTGTCAGGCGTTGTATATGCCGTTGTTGGTTTTGCTTGGTGGAGTGGTTGGCTAATGCCTGAAAAAGGCTTGCAACTGTCTAAACCTATTGTGGGCTTTTTATTGATATGGTTGGCATTAGGTTATGTTGATGTTTTACCAATTAATATGGCAAATACCGCGCATTTAATGGGGCTAGTGGTGGGCTGCTTAATGGCGTTGGTTATCGCAAAACGCGTTAAATAACTCAGTGGCTTAATAAATGATTGGTTAAAGAACTCAGTGGTTAGTTATCTAACCACTGAGTAAACATTAATTTTTTAACCAATTGTTGACCGGTTTCTTGCTTTAATAACGCTTGAACCTGCTCTTCACATTCCCGCTGAATTTCATGGCGACCGTTAATTGATTTAATTTTTTCTTCTGGCTGCTGGCCAATAATATTAATAATGGCATCGCGCAATAGCGGTGCATGATGCTCCACCACTTCTAAATTATTGCTACCGTCAATCATTAATTCGACAGTTAAACGAACGTAGCCCAGTTTCTTTTTTACAGCGACGTAGTTAGTAATGATATCTGGCTGGAAGCCAAAATATACATAATCGTAGGCTTTTACCGAAAGTGTACTGAACAGCAGAACAATTAATAATGACAGCTTTTTCATAACAAATAACTACAAGCAAAATTAAAATTAGGGACGATGTAACTTATTGTAACGGCATGACAAAAAATAGGGTAGTTATCTGTGGATATTTGTTGTGAATAGGTAGCAATTTTTACGCTAAAGCTAGTGAAATCAAGGCTCAGCCTGTTATTATGACGCCAGCATCATTTGATTTATGTTTATATGTTAGATTTTAGTCGTTTTTTTCCAGTTACCTTATCTGCTCAATGGCAAGACAATACTGATATTTCCATGCCGTCAGTTTTGCATTCATGGTTATACGATGCAGGCTCGCTTACTGCCCGGTTAAAAAGCCATTTTACTAATTTTCGTGTTGAAGTCATTGGTCAAGTTGAACAAGCTTGTTTACCGCAAGATGCTTGTCAGCATATTAAGGTTGGTGAGCCAGTAATTGTTCGCGAAGTATTACTGTTTTGTGATGATAAGCCACAAGTATTTGCTCGTAGCATTATGCCATTAGCGACACTGACGGGTGACGAGGCCAAACTCGCAGGTTTAGGCAATATGCCTTTAGGGCAAGCAATTTTTAATAGTCCTTATTTAACTCGAGGTGAGTTTTCAGTGGCACAGTTTGATGCTGATTCCACTGTAGCTTCTTTAGCGAGCGATTTAGGATGTGTTGCTAGTCAATCACTTTGGGGGCGCCGCTCTATTTTCTTTTTACATGATAAGCCATTAGCCGTTGCTGAAATCTTTTTACCCGATGCCTTAGCTTACAGTCAATCGGAGGTAACAGCGTGAGTAGTGTCGCCTTAAATTGGCAAGCGATTAAGCAAATTACTCGCATGGATAAACCAATAGGTACTTATTTGTTGCTATGGCCAACCTATTGGGCATTGTGGATTGCCGCCGATGGTTTTCCTTCGTTTATATTGCTATGTATTTTTACTTTGGGTGTATTTGTTATGCGCAGTGCCGGTTGTGTGATTAATGATTTTGCAGATCGCCATGTTGACGGCAAAGTAAAGCGTACAGAGCAGCGGCCACTCGTTTCGGGTCAAATGACCAGTGAACAGGCGATTATGCTGTTTGGCTTTTTAATAGGTATTGCGCTGGCGCTGGTAATGAATTTGTCTTGGCTAACGATTCAGTATTCAGTCATTGCACTATTGCTTGCCGCTAGCTACCCATTTATGAAGCGTTATACCCATTGGCCGCAAGTAGTGTTAGGGGCTGCGTTTAGCTGGGGCATGATTATGGCGTTTGCTGAACTTCGCGGCGGAGTGGGCTATATAGCTTGGTCATTATTTTTAGCAAACCTGCTGTGGACTGTCGCCTATGACACTATGTACGCTATGGTTGATCGTGATGATGATTTAGCTATTGGTGTTAAATCAACCGCGATTTTATTCGGCCAGTTTGATACCCGCATTATTGGTTTATTACAACTGAGCGTGCTAGCTATTTTATTTACTGTCGGAGAGCTTTTAGCCTTTGGCTGGCCTTATTATTTAACTTTAGTTATTGGCGCTGGTTTATTCAGCTATCAGCAAATGTTAATTAAAGATCGCAATCGTGAGCGCTGTTTTCAGGCATTTTTAAATAATCACTACTTTGGTTTAGTGGTGTTTATTGGTATTTTGATTGAATACTGGGGATATTAAAAAAGCAGCATAAGTTAGCTGCTTTTTATTGATGGTTAACGCTAATTAATGCTAATTAACGAGCAATACTCTGTAATACCTGAATATCGACTAAATTAGTGATCACTTCTTTTAGTTCATTTAATTTCGGCGTATCAATCAAGTATTTTTCTTCATTATTTTGGGTGTAACCCAAGTCTTTTAACACATTAATTAATGATGACTGTGCTTTCTTATCAATAAACTCAGGAGCATTGATATTGTTAAGCTTTGATAAGCGCTTAGCGATAGTAATTACCTGATCTTCTAGCGCACTTTTGCTAACTGGGGTTAAGCGTGACACTAAGGTGGTAATAATGGCTAGACGCTGCAATGTTTCATCAACCACTTCTGCCATAACGCGAATTTTAGCTTTAGCATCAGTGCTATCATTGAGTGACCAAAAACCGGCTTTGCTTTCTTTGGCAATATTAAGTTCAGCCAAGGTTTCAAGTAATTGAGTAACTTGTGCTGATACATCTTCCGGCTGCTGCCATAAGAACAACTCTTGGCGTACTAGTGCGAAAATCATTTGTACTTGGTCAATGATACTATCGGCATTAACTTTGGCGTTACGCTCTAAAATACGGCACACCAAAGATGGAATAATATAGGCGTGCAGTATGTTATTGCGGTAATAACGCATTTCCAGTGCTGCCATTTCGTCTAGCGATAAGATTGTGCCCAGGTTGTCTTGCTCAATAGTGACTTTATTCAACGCTTTAACATGGTCAATTAGGCCGTTAACATCTTCATTGGGTAAAGTAACGGCCGCGCTATATGGCGCTTTCGTTTGTAACGCAATAAAAAATGCCAGTTGATCTTTAAGTGCGGCTTCAGTTAGTGCTTTGTTTTCTGTCCCTAATAAAATAAGCGCAGTAAGTGATACCGCATTAATGGCAACACTGCGGTTGACGGCCGTCATTACCTCATCTGCTAACGCATTAACCGTAGGTGTTAACCAGCTAGGCTTTTGCGGGTCAATTGGGTCAATGGCATCTTTCCATTGGCTAACATGCGTATTTAAATATTGATTGATGTTTATCGGCTCGCCAAAGTTAACATAACCCTTACCGTAGTTACGTAAGCTTTTAACGGCTTTTAATACACCGAATATCGATTCTTTTTGTTTTTTCGAACCGCTGAGCTCTTTATGGTATGAACCCACTTCCATTACATGTTCATAGCCAATATAAACAGGTACTAAGGTTAATGGTCGATCGATGCCACGCAATAAGCTTTGAATTGTCATTGCTAACATGCCAGTTTTAGGCGGCAATAAGCGACCAGTGCGACTGCGGCCGCCTTCCGTGTAATATTTTACCGAGTAGCCACGTTCAAACAGTAAGCCTAGGTACTCGCGAAAAATCGTAGAGTACATACGATTACCGCCAAAACTACGACGAATAAAGAACGCGCCGGCCTTTCTAAAAATAGGACCAGCTGGCCAGAAGTTTAAGTTAATTCCAGCAGCGATACGCGGTGTTACTAGACCTTCATGATAAATCACATAGGTTAATAACAAATAATCCATATGACTGCGATGACAAGGCACATAAATGATTTCATGACCATCTTGGGCGATTTCTCGTAACTTATTGGCATTGTGTACTTCTATGCCTTTATATAATCGGTTCCAAAGCCAGCTTAAAATGCGCTCGCCGACACGAATCATTGATTCACGATAATCGCCAGCAATTTCGTTCATCATGGCTAAGGCTTGTTTTTTTGCTTGTGCTTCTGTGATTTTTTTAGACTTTACTTCATCAGCCAGCATGCGTTTTACCGACGGGTTAGCAAATAACGCGGTAAACATTTGCTGACGATGCATTAATCTTGGGCCTGTAGCAGCGATGGTTTGACGATGGAAATGAAAGCGAGCAACTCGTAATAGCTTGTGAGCTGTGGTTTTATCTGCGCCATGATCATCAGCCATTATCCGCAATGATAACGCTTCACTAAACCTCACCAGCGTGTGTCTACCTAAAAACAAGACAATGAAGAATTTTCTAAGCGGTGTTGGCGATTCTTGATCGGCAAGCAGCGTACCGACATTGGCATTATTTTTCTCTATGGCGGGTTTTCTGCCCCAAACTAAGTTAGCAGGAATGAGCTTAGCATCTAGATTTGGGTCTTTAGCGTGCAATCGTAATAATTTAATACCTTGGCTAAGTGCCTCGGTTTTGTTGTGCTTGCGTCCGAAAAATAGTGAAGTTGGTTTTTCTAAGCATAATGTCCGATTAAACGTTTCACCGTTTAAAGTTATCTTGCCTAGCGGATCAGGCAAGTTCATTATTTTACAGGCTTTTTGCAACGACAATAGATCGCTGGCTGATTGGTGACGCACAATATAGAAAATTGGCTGGTGGGCATTAGTTGCGTCAATTTCTGGCAAACTGTCGGGGACAATTTTGCACCTTACCAGTAGCTTGATTGGAAGAGATAATAAGCGGTAGAAAATAGAACGTAGCACTAACATAGGTATTCGTAACGATTTAATAGGAATGGTATTTTAACACCATTCCTCACTATTGTCGCAACGACAAACTAACCGTGTTGCATTAGTTGTCAGTATTCTTATCACTAGTGACTGAGGCTTCAGCAAATTGACGATTTTTCTGTTTGAGCAATTTATCTACATAGCGTGCCATTTTCACTTTTTGCTTAATTGATGTTTCTAGAATTTCCTCAATTTCCCTTAGCACTTCTTTAATATTTTCCACGTTTTCAGTTGAATTCACCACCGCTTGGTCACTACTTGGTGTTGTTTGCGGTAAGTTGCCATTTAGTGAACCAGTAAGTTCTACACCCATTTCCTCAGCTACGGTGTTGATGGCATCAATATCAATACTTTCCAGTTCTTCTAGAAAGCCAAACAGTAAAATACGGTCAACAAAGATATTAATTTTACGCGGTACGCCTAGGGTTTTTTCATGAATAAGCTCAAATGCTTTTTCGGAAAAAAGTGGCTCTTTGTCGTATCCTGCTTGTGCAATGCGGTGGTTGATATAATTTTTAACTTCCTCGACGCTTAGCGGCTGTAAGTGCGCAGACGCGATAATTCGTTGCCTAAATTGCTCCATATTTGGCGCTTGAATGATGCCTTTTAGCTCTTCCTGACCGAGTAAAAAGCTTTGAATTAATGGTTTGTTATCTAATTGAAAGTTAGACAACATTCGCAATTCTTCAACGGTTTCTGAAGGCAGGTTTTGTGCCTCATCAACTAGTAACAATGCACGCTTGCCTTGCTCATGGAGCGACACTAAAAAGCTTTCAATAGCTTTTAGCATTTCAGCTTTGCTATTGCCCTGATAAGGAATTTTAAATTCGGCTAATACTAACTCTAATAATTCTTCCGGATTCAGCTTAGTTGTCACTAACTGTGCGGCAACAATATCGGCATCCGAAATACTGTTTAGCATATTGCGGGCGATAGTCGTTTTGCCGGTACCGATAGGGCCAGTGATCACAATAAAGCCTTCTTTTTGATCAAGGCCATATTGTAGATATGATAATGCTCGTTGATGGTGTTTGGTGGCAAAGAAAAATCGAGGATCTGGGCTTAATTGAAACGGTCGCTCAGTAAAACCATAGTAACTTTCATACATGATTAAAAATCTTTTTTAACTGATAAGGTCGCGCGAGTTTCGTCGTAACTTCTGCCATCTCTATTCGAATCTCTAACTAAATGCCTCAGGTTGAAATCTAGTGACAGCGTTTCACCTAATTGGCGCGAATAGCCCAAATTATAACTGCGATAATAATCGTTACGTTGATCGCCAATATCATCTTGTAAGGTGAAATATTCATTCCGGGTAAATTGCCAAGAAATATTAATATCACTGCGCTGATTTACCCGTCGCTTAGCAGACAGGTTGATCGAGTTAAACTCTTGGGTGTCGCCAGTATTAAGATCTTCGCGCTGATTACCTGAAATAGTCATCGATAAAGTGGTACGCGGTAAGGCTAAACTTGTATTCCATGACAAGGTTTTAAACAATGAAAATTGATCATCTTCTATTGGTCTTACACCAAGCAATGCTAATTCTGTGTATTGATCAGGGTCTGAGACATTATCCAAACTTGCTAAACAGTTTTCAGCGACAAGTGGCTGATCAATCGGGCAAAATAAGGTATCTATGATAAACGTTTCGAAAAAGTCGCGCTGGAATGCTTGAACTGTTTCGTTGTAACTAATTGAATTAGTTAATCGCTTATTACGGTGTGAGATATTAAGCCCATATGAATCTCCGTAGAAACGCTGATTATAGCTGGCGAATATTGAGGTTCTAGTGGTTGGTTGCCAGTTAAAGCTTGCAGCAGCATAGTCATCACCACGCTCATCATCTTCTACTTGGTTGTATGATAGGTCGATATTCATTTGGCTTACGGGTTCCCAACGTAAACCAATACCTAATGATGCTCCTTGGCTAAGCGTTTGATTTCCGGTAAGCCCTTTATAATCCTCATCAAAATAGCGAATAAATGGATTAAATTTCCAACCGGTAATTAAACCTAATTTAGCTTCTATTTGATAACTTTCGGCATTTCTACCTTGATTTTTTCTATCGCTATAGCTGCCAGAAGTGTCCCAAAAAATCACACGATGGCCACTGCCATTACTAAAGGTTAGTGAGCCACCTGAACCATAGCTTTCGCCAATGCCATCTTCTGCACGTCGGTCGTCATATTGGCCCGAAATTGAGAGGTTGAAATCAGAGTTGGTTACTTGATAACTAAGCCCTGCACCATAATTGGTCGTGCGTACGGTATCACCTGAAATTAAGTCGGAATAACTATTTTCCCCTAGACTTCGAGGAACATTGGCGACTCCACCTGTTAAGGTTAGCGCTGGCCCCTTACGCCAAGGCGTGATTTTTAAATCAGCATCAAGAGATTCGTAGCCTTTGTCTAAGCTACTATCATGGCTATAAAATAAGTGGGAGTAGGCAGCATCAAAATTTCCTTCGATTATCGTCGTATCGAAAGAGCTATTAATACCAACATTACCTTGAGTAACAAAACTATCCTCAGGGTCAATATTAACTAGGCCAACATTATTTGAAAAAATTTCTTCAATACTAATGTAAGGCGCAATATTACTGTCAGCAGCTAATGAAAAATTGCTTACGAGAAGGCCGAGTACGGAAAGATAACCAAGCTTATCTTTTCCGACCATAGCCATATCCATAATAGCCATATACTTCCTTGCTGGATTTTATTGTTTTATTAAGTACGAAGCCGACGGCTAACTCTTCGTCAAGTTGTGCTGTCGCTCGTTTGATGTCATCTACTTTGGTTTTAGACTCTTCTACAACAAGTACCGCTTGCCCCACTAAACTCGCTAATACCGGCGTTTCAGTAACGCCAAGCAGTGGCGGGCAGTCAAGAATAACAATACGATCAGGGTAACGGGCAGAAAGTTCTTCGGCAAGTTTTACCATGCGATCACTGGCTAATAGCTCATTAGTCAAATGATGGGCTTTACCTGCGGGAATAATTTTCAGGTTAGTCAGATTCGTTGGATACATAATATCGGCAACATCAGTCGTGTCGCCACACAGAAAATCAAGTAACCCAGTATTATTTTCAAACTCTAGCTCACGGTGAAGACTAGGGCGTAATACGTCGGCATCAATTAGTAGTACGGTTTTATCTTGTTCTAAGGCAATGCTCAATGCCAGATTAATCGAGACAAAGGTTTTACCTTCGTTTGGATTAGAACTACTAACCATAATAAGGTTACTACGACGCAAAGTTTTTGAAGCCGGGCCGAAAGCATTGTTAATCAACTTACGCTTGATATGACGAAACTCTTCTTGCTGATGATGAGCATCGCCACCACTGTGCAAAAAGCCGCGTTCGGTTAATTTTTCATTATCAATATATATTTCTAGTTTTCCATCCGGTTGAGCACTATCGTTTTCGATAGCAACCGTAGGCTGTGAAGCTGCTTGTTCCTTAATTTCTGGTTGAGAAACTTTTGGCTCAACTTGCGTAGCGGCTTGCTTTTCTTTTTGTTTGGCCAGTGCTTTTTCAATAGTACTCATTAACTAAAAATTCCTTTTATTGGCGCTTGAATGGCGTTAGGAAAAGCGAAATAGCTAAGTAGCGCAATTAAAATCATTAATAAAATTAAATTCGATATCATGAATAAAATAGTTTTCTTTTTATGCCATTGATGTAAGCCAAGATTTTCATTCGCTGACACTGTACCAAATACAGGAATACCAGTGGCTCGCGTTAACTGTTGTCCTGAGGTCACCACTGGTGTGATTTGGCTCATTAGAAGAGATAAGCCTATACCAGCACCTACACCGACAATAGTCACACCTAAGAAGAATAATAAGCGAGGCGGCCCAGAAGGCTGTGTAGCTGCTCTAGGCGGATCAATCACACGGAATTGAATCTTGTCTGTGGTTTCGTCAGCCTGTTGTGCTAATTGTGCCGTTTCTTTACGCGACAATAATTCTTCATATTTAGCTTTGGTAATATTGTAGCCACGATTCAACGCCGTTAATTCTGCTTCAATTTCCGGCAGTGAGTGAATACGACTTTCGATTTCTTGTACTCGAGACCTAAAGTTGTTCACGCGAACGGTTAGTGATGCAACTTCATTTTCATATTGGTTTGCTTGAATTTTTAATTCTTGGTAAACCGGATTTTTGTCGATACTCGAAATGGCGCTACCACTTTCTTCAGCACTAGACTGAATAGAGGCATAATATTCTTCAATTTCTTTTTTACGTAACTCTGTCAACTCATCCAATCGGCGTTGCATTTCACGCACATCAGGATGGTTTTCAGTGTAGCGAAGCAACAGCGAATCCATATTTTGTTCAAGTTGTTCAATTCGGCTGTCATAAGTGGTGGTGACACTGCTGTTACTTTGTACTCGGCTTGAAAACAAGCCAAAGACCGGCTCTTCACCGGCAAGTTGAGCTTTTGCTGAAGCTAATCGAGTTTTGGCTTCTTCTAATTGTAATTCTGCGCGCTCTAATTGTTCTTTTTCTTGATTAAGCGCTGCATAAAAGCCGCCACTATTGCCGAGCATTTTTCCGCCATACTTTTGTTTAAAGTCGGTTAAGCGGCTTTCCGCGGCAATTAAACGATTTTCATATTCTCTAATTTGGGCATTTAAAAACTTTTGTGCTTCATCGGAGTCACTGCGCGTTTCACCTAGCGTATTTTCAATAAATACAGTCAAGGCCGCTTGAACGATATTTTTAGCCACTTCTGCTTCTTTATTTTCAATTGACAAAGTATAGATATTTTCTCGACCAGCACTTGTTATGGTGAGCTCTTTTTTCAAGCTATCTAAAATCGCCTCATATTGCTCGTTAGTGGTCGCTTGAACATCAAGATCGGTCATGCGAGAAATACGCTCAAGATTTGGACGGCTAAGTAGTGTTCTAACCATCAGACGTATTTGGGTATCAGGGTTGGTTTCAACAGTTAACCCTCGCAATAACGGGCGTAACAGTGATTGAGTATCAACATATACCCGTGCTGATGACTCATAAACATTAGGCATTTGCGCTACTGCATACCAACCAATTGGACAGACAATCCACGTCGCTATAATAATATAACGACGTTTAATCCAAATCCCTTTTAGATAGTCAACTATCTGTTCAAGTAATTCTTGCATTCCCGACCTCTTTACTTACAGGTAATTGCGTTTATTGTTAAAACCATGTTTCAGGAACGATAATAATATCGCCGGGCAACATGTCGACATTTGCTGCTATTTTTCCATCTTTTAGCAAATCATCAATAGCAAGTGCGTACTGTTTTTGTTCACCATTTTCGATACGTACTAGCACAGCATCATTACCGTCAGCAAACTCGGTCAACCCACCTACTTGGATCATTACATCAAGTAATGTCATATTCTTTTTGTAGTTGATTGCCTGTGGCTGTGTAGCTTCACCAATGACCCGAATTTGTTCACTAAACGGACCAACAAACCCACCAACAGTCACTGTAACAATCGGATCACGCAAATAAGTACCTAACACCTGCTCGATTTCTCGTGCTAATTCAGTAGGAGTTTTTCCCGAAACAGGAATATCTTCCACTAAAGAAGTGGTGATCATACCATCAGGGCGAACCACAAAGGTGCCTGAAACTTCTGGGTTGCGCCAAACGAAAATATTAACAGAATCGCCTGCACCAATTAGGTAGCGATATGAGTTAATATCAGTTGTTTTAGAAGGGTGGAGGGTTGCCTGTGGCAAAGACGCAGATGAACAAGCCATTAACAGATGACCTAAGGCTAGAACTATTAGTGCTTTCATTGCGTGGATAAATCGTTTTTCCATGGTTAATACCTTTTTGTACCCGGTGTTTTAATTTTATCGCCAATCGATTGTATTGTATTTTTTTCAATGTTGCACATTTTTTAATATTACCAACACAGTATTTAAATTGTGTAAATGTCCTGTTAACTCTGTTAAAGTTTTAGCCGTGCTGAAATTAATATGTTTATCAGCGGTACCAATTGAAGTTTAAAGGAATAAATAAGCAATATGCCAGGCACTACTTTTCGAGATCTATCCAAGGGCAGCAAGTCTCTTGTTATATTTGAATTATTGCTCTTTATTGCCAGCTTTTTTCTTGCTGTGTATGTCAATACTTGGCTGAACATTTCAGATCCTATTACTGTACCGATAAATGTATTGGCCATTTATGGCCTAGTGTTTGCGCTTATTTGTCAATTATCCTGCCTTGCTTTAGGTTTATATAACTCGAAATTACGGGAAAATTTTCGCGGGCTTTTTCGTCGAATTTTATTAGCCATTACCATTGGTTTTACGGTTGCAACTGTTATAAATCCGCTTTATGGTGAATTCTCTTTAGATATCGAAATCTTAGGCTTGTCTTCATTGATTAGCTTATTACTAATGCTTTCTTTAAGGTTTGCCGCCTTTCGAATCGACTTTTTTGGCTTTAATAAACGTAATGTATTAGTGCTTGGTGCAGGAGAGCGAGCATCAATTATAGAGCGTAGAATGCGTCGAGATGTCGATCGACAAGCATTTAAAGTACATGCCTATGTTCAAATGCAGGGCGATGATGAAACTGGCATCACTCGTGAAACCAAAATTTTATTAGATGGCTCACTGGTTAATTACGTTATAGATAATAATATTGATGAGATAGTTGTCGCTAGTGATGAGCGTCGTAATAACTTACCCGTCGATGAACTGTTTGCCTGCAAAATTCGTGGCATTGAAATCACCGAAATTTTAGATTTCATTGAACGCGAAACTGGGCAAATAGCCGTCAATTTAATCTACCCTAGCTGGGTTATTTATTCCAATGGCTTTACCTCAACCAACTACTTACGTAATACCTTAGATTGGTTATTTAATGCCGTTATTGCTTTTGTACTATTTTTACTGACCTGGCCGGTAATGTTGCTGACAGCCATTTTCATCAAGCTTGATGAAGGCTGGTCTGCTCCTATTTTCTATCGCCAAGAGCGTGTTGGCTTAGATGGTCAGCCGTTCCATATTATTAAATTTAGAAGTATGCGTATTGATGCTGAACAAAATGGCGCGCAATGGGCATCGAAAAATGATGATAGAACCACTCGAATTGGCCACTTTATCCGTAAATATCGCATAGATGAACTGCCTCAAATTTACAATGTGATGCGTGGCGATATGGGGTTTGTCGGACCACGACCAGAGCGTCCTGAATTTGTCCAGAACTTGGTTAAATCAATTCCATATTACAACGAGCGACATAATGTAAAACCTGGGCTGGCTGGCTGGGCGCAGTTAAAGTATCCGTACGGTGCCACCGAAGAAGATGCCATGGAAAAGTTAAAGTACGACCTTTACTATATTAAACATCGTAGCTTCTTTTTGGACTTGCTGATTTTGATACGTACCTTTGAAATCGTTGTTTTTGGTAAAGGTAGGTAGGGTAAAATGTCGGTTAGTAGCAAGCATGCGATGACAGTGGATGTTGAAGACTATTTCCATGTTTCAGCATTTGAAAAAACCATTACCTCAAGTGATTGGCAAAAATTACCGTTAAGGGTTGAGCGCAATACTTACCGCCTATTGGAAATTTTTGAGCAACATAATGCTAAAGCAACCTTTTTCACCTTAGGCTGGGTTGCTGAGCAATGTCCGCAACTGATCAAGGCTATCGCAGATCAAGGTCATGAGCTAGCAAGCCATGGTTATGATCATCAAAGAGCGATAGCAATGACGCCTGAAGCCTTTAAGCAGGATGTGACTAAAAGCAAACATCTGTTAGAAGATGCCGCTGGTGTTGAAGTTATTGGTTATCGCGCACCGAGCTTTTCGATTAATCAGTCCAATCAATGGACTTACCAAACGTTAGTTGAACTTGGCTTTGTTTATAGCTCTAGTACCTACCCCATTGAACATGATTTATATGGTGTGCCAGATTGGCCGCGATTTAAGTATCAGCGTGATGAAGGCATTATTGAAATTCCAATTCCTACACTTCGTAAAGGCAGTGTAAATACCGGTATCGGCGGCGGTGGCTATTTTCGTTTATACCCTTATAACTTTTCTAAAAAGCGCATCGATCAATTTATTGCACAAGAACAACAGCCTTATAGTTTTTATTTCCACCCTTGGGAGATAGATCCAGAGCAACCAAGGATTAATGGGCTGCCTTTGAAGTCTAAAATTAGGCACTATATCAACCTGTCGAGAATGGAACGAAAAATCGTTAGGCTATTGGAAGATTACCAATGGTCTACCATGCAAGACGTTTATTTAAACAATGGAAGTTAAAGAGAAGTAAAGTTGTCAGCCAATATTATTATTCAGCATTTAGTTTCAGAGCACCAAGCGTGGGATGACTATGTCACTGGCCATGATGATGGGAGCTTTTTTCATTTAAGTAATTGGCAGAAAATTGCCAGCGAGGTGTTTAATCACGCCTGCTATTTTCTTTTTGCTAAACAGGAAGATGCTATTGTCGGTGTGCTGCCTTTAGTGGAAGTGAAAAGTAAATTATTTGGTCATGCGCTAATTTCCACGCCATTCTGCGTTTATGGTGGCGCTATTGCTGATAGCCAGCCAATCAAACAAGCACTAGAGCAATATGCTTGCAAATTAGCGGAAAAGTTAACGGTTGATTATTTGGAATTGCGTTATCGCCAGCCGCAAGAAAATAATTTTTTACTAAAACAAGCGCACAGTACTTTTGGTTGTGAGCTTGCCGATACTGATGAAGCAATTTTAGCGAATGTTAAAAAGAAGCAACGTGCTGTTATTCGTCATTCATTGAAAAATAATTTAACTGCTGAGTACACTCAGCAAACCGATGAATTTTATCAGTTGTTGTCGATCAGCTATCGCAACCTTGGTACGCCAATATTTACTAAACGCTATTTTGACGCCTTAATGCATTATTTTGATGGCCAAATTGACATTACCTTGATTCGCGATGAGGCTCAGCAGCCATCAAATGCCGTGATGAATTTTTATTTTAAAGATCAGGTTATCCCTTATTATGGTGGTGGTAACGCTAAAGCTCGTGGCCTAAAAAGTGCTGACTTTATGTATTATCAGGTGATGTGTCAGGCGCGAAGTAAAGGCTTTACTTACTTTGACTTTGGTCGTAGTAAAAATAATAGTGGTCCTTATAACTATAAAAAGAATTGGGGCATGACACCTGAGCCTCTGCACTATTACTATCATTTGGTGAAAGCGGATAGCTTGCCGAACTTAAGTCCGAATAACCCAAAATATCAATTGTTTATCAAAATGTGGCAAAAGTTACCGCTGAAAGTTAGTCAGTGGCTTGGGCCGCATTTGTCCAAGTACTTAGGGTAGATGTTTATATGAAGGAAAAAATGAGCAAGGAACCGCTATTATTTTTATGTCATCGTATCCCTTTCCCGCCGAATAAAGGTGACAAAATCCGCTCTTTTAATATCTTAAAGGCGCTTAATCAACATTTTGATGTTTATTTAGGTTGCTTTATAGATGACCCTTACGATGAGCGTTATGTCACTGAATTAAAGAACCACTGTAAAGAACTGTTCTATTTGAACCAAAATAAGCTGGTATCAAAGTTAAAAGGCCTGTCGGCATTTGTCACGGGAAAGCCAATAACCTTGCCATATTATTACGACCAGCGAATGGCCGCTTGGTGTCAGCAGAAAATGCAAGAACATCAGTTTGAACAAGTGTTTATTTATTCATCTTCGATGGCGCAATATTGCGATAACCCGTTATTTAGCCAAGCTAAGCGAGTAATTGATTTTGTCGATGTTGATTCTGATAAATGGCGACAATATGCTGAGAAAAAAGCGGCTTTAGCGAAATATGTCTTTAATCGCGAATATCGAACATTGGCAAAATATGAAGATGATATTTGTCAGCAGTTTGATGCATCGTTATTTGTTTCTCCAGATGAAGCTCAGTTATTTAAAGCACGGCAAGATAAAGCGCATCAGTCGAAAGTTCATGGCATCTTAAATGGCGTTGATACTGACTACTTTGATCCGAGTGCTGCTTATGCACCTGAAGAATTAGTGCCTCAAACACCATTTATTAGTTTTACCGGGGCTATGGATTATTGGGCTAATATTGATGCGGTACTTTGGTTTGTTGAACATGCTTGGCCTGATGTTAAGCGCAAGCAACCGGCACTTAAACTGGTCGTTGCCGGTGGTAACCCAAGTGCAGAAATTCAGGCGCTAAAAAAACAGCCTGATATTATTGTCACTGGCAGGGTCAACGATATGCGGCCGTTTATCGCAGAGTCTGCCTGCGTGATCGCCCCTCTACAAATTGCGCGCGGTATTCAAAATAAAGTCTTAGAGGCGATGGCGTTAAATAAACCCGTTGTTTCAACGACAATGGCAATGGAAGGCATTAATGCCTCGGCTAGCACACTATGCCAAATTGCCGATGAACCGCATGCTTTTGCACAAGCGGTAGTTGATTGTGTTAATCACGCTGAACAGGTTTGTCACAACCGTAATTGGATACTGCAGCACTTTACTTGGCAGCAAACATTAACGCCGTTAACCGAGCTTTTCGACGTAGAATGTCAGCAGTTGCAGCAAGGAGTTAAACATGCAAGTTTTTAGTTTACGATTTGCCTTGTTTTTACTCGTCGCGATTAGTTGTTGGCTGACAATATTTTGGCCTGCAATAGTAGGTATGGAGTCTATTTGGCGGCGCTCCGATACTTTTGCACATGGTTATTTTATATTGCCAATCGCTTTATGGTTACTGTATCGCGATAAGAATTATCTGCAATCCGCTCACGCTCAGTTCACTTGGTTACCTTTACCGTTTTTGTTGGGTTGTTGTGTTGTCTGGTTATTCAGCTACGCAGCAGATATTAATGTACTAAGCCAATTGTCTGCAGTTGTCGCATTAATTGCTGTATTGTGGATGATGTTGGGCAACCAGTTAGCGTGGCGGTATAAATTCCCGTTGGCTTACCTAATTTTTGCTGTGCCTATGGGCGAAAACTTGATCCCTATGTTGCAGGATATTACTGCATGGATCACCGTTTTTCTGTTGAAAGTTCATGGCATTCCGGTATTTCGTGATGGGCTTTATATCCAAATCCCTACTGGCCTATTTGAAGTGGCAGTCGCATGTTCAGGCATTCGCTATTTAATTGCTTCGCTGGCAGTCGGTACTTTATTTGCTTACCTCACCTATAACAGTTTCAAAAAACAATTAATTTTCATCTTATTTTCATTAGTGCTACCAATTATTGCCAACGGTATCCGCGCCTATCTTATCGTTATTATTGCTCATTATTCCGATATGAAATATGCCACAGGGGCTGATCATTTGGTTTATGGTTGGGTATTTTTTGGCTTTGTGATTATGTTGATGTTTTGGATAGGCGGTAAGTTTGCGGATCCAGAGCGTAATAGTAATAAAACCGAAACAGAGGTAACGCAGCAAACACCCATAATTAAGAATTTAGGTCGATTTGGTGTGTCTCCGATAACTTCGGTGACTAGTTTAGTGCTTATTCTCGGCTTAACTTTCTTGCTGCAATGGCGTATGCCTGTGGTTGAAGTACCTTCGCATGCCAAACAAGTACTAACGCAATTTCCTTCGGTTGATAAAACTGATTGGGGGATAGCTTTTAATCAGCCTTTGGCGTATGGCCATGTATTACTAAACGATGATGTTGAATTAGCCTTTGCCCAATATGCTAATAAACAAAACGTTGGCGAACTGATTAATCATGCTAATCAGTTATATGACGCTGAACGTTGGACGGTAGTAGATAATGTTGCCAACAGTGGTGGCGAAGATACGTACCAATACTTATTGCTTCGTGATATTCAAGGTCGAGAACGAGCGATAGTTTATTGGTATCAAGTTAGCGATATGCGATTAATTAGTGAGACTCACGTGAAGTTATACCAAGCATTTGCACTCATGTCGGGAGCGGCAAATAAGGCCAGTGTAATTGCGGTATCAACAAAAAATACTGAGCAGCCAGCGCTTATCCAAAGTTTACTAGCCCAGGCAAATCGCGGTTATCAACTGGCGATGGGTAGCCAGTAATGAGCAAGCAAGTAGTACATATTGCCCATGTGGTTTATTCGTTTGCTACGGGCGGTCTAGAAAATGGCGTAGTAAATCTAATAAATCAATTGCCACAGGATCAATATCGCCATTCAATTATTTGTATAACCGATCATGATATTGAATTTATTAAGCGAATTCACACTGACAACTATCAAATATTTAATTTACATAAAGCGCCAGGGCGAGGGGTAGGTTGGCTGTACCGTTGTTGGAAGTTATTAAGACGATTAAAACCTGATATCTGTCACTCTCGTAACCTTAACCCTTTGGAAGCGCAGATAGCAGCGTTCTTGGCTGGCATAAAATTTCGTATTCATGGTGAGCATGGCTGGGACACTAGCGATATTGGCGGTACAAATGTTAAATATCAGAAACTACGTAAGCTTTTTAAGCCTTTGATCACAAGCTATGTTGCGTTATCAAGCGAGGCAAAAGAATATTTAATCAATAAAATTCAGGTTCCCGCTGACAAAATAAATCAAATTTGCAATGGCGTAGATATTAAAAAGTTTAATACCGAGCGACTAAATCCAGAACAAAGTAATGGTGAAAATAATAGCGCTGATCAAATAAAAGCAATATTACCTGAAGGCTTTATCGCTAAAGATAGCGTTGTGTTTGGTACAGTTGGTCGCTTAGCCGCGATTAAAAACCAAGGTTTTTTATTAGCAAGTTTTATTGCCTTAAAACAAAGCAAATCAGTCGGCAGCGAAAAAGCCAAATTAATTATTGTTGGCGATGGTGCTCTCATGGCAGAGTTAACAGAGCAGGCTCATGCTTCTGGTTTTATTCAAGATATTTGGTTTACCGGTATGCGCAGTGATATCCCCGAATTGATGGCGGCAATGGATGTCTTTATTTTGCCTTCATTAGCTGAAGGTATTTCTAATACTATTTTAGAGGCAATGGCATCAGGTTTGCCCGTTATTGCCACTAAGGTTGGTGGTAACAGTGATTTAATTATGCCTGAACATCAACAAAGTCATTTGGTTACGGTCAATGACATTGATGCGCTGAAGGCTGCTATGTTGATGTATTGTCACGATAGCCATCGTGTTGCTGCCGATAGCCAGTTGGTACGAGCACACTGTATTGAAAATTTTAGTATTGAAGCCATGGTTGGAAAATATCATCGGCTTTATCAAACTTTTAGTCAGAATAATGGATAGGAAGACGAAATAATGTGTGGAATAGCCGGAATTTTCCATGTGACCGATCAACAACCAATAGATCCGGCGTTGATTGCCTCGATGAATGATAAACAAATACATCGCGGTCCAGATGCTGGCGATTACTATTTTGAACCTGGCTTAGCATTGGCACATCGTCGATTATCGATTATTGATTTAGAAGGCAGCCCTCAGCCTATGCAGAGTGCTTGTGGCCAAGCAGTAATCGTATTTAATGGTGAGATATATAACTATCAACTTTTGCGTACTCAGCTGGCTAACAAGGGATACAAATTTAATACTGATGGCGATACTGAAACTATTCTTAATGCCTATCTCGAGTGGGGCGAGGAATGTGTTCATTATTTACGCGGCATGTTTGCATTTGCAATTTGGCATAAAGCGAAACAAAGCCTATTTGTTGCACGTGATCGCGTAGGAATTAAGCCACTTTATTTTTCATTGCTTGATAATGGGCATTTTGCCTTCGGCTCTGAATTAAAGGTGCTGACTCAACATCCGCGTTTTGACTCCACCTTACGTGATACCACCATTGAAGATTATTTTACGTTTGGCTACGTGCCAGAGCCGCATACTATTTATCAACATGCTTATAAACTGCGCCCTGGACATTACTTCACCATCCATAAAGGTCAAACGCAATTACCAGAGCAGCAAGAATATTGGGATATTCCAACGGATGGTGGCACAGGCATTACCGATAAAGAAATTAAAGAGCAATTAGTAGAACGGTTAAAAGAAGCGGTTAACATTCGGATGATTGCCGATGTACCGTTGGGCTCGTTTTTGTCAGGGGGCGTTGATTCAAGTGCGGTGGTTGCATTGATGTCGCAATTGCAAAATGAACCGGTTGATGCTTGCTCGATTGGCTTTGACGTTAAAGAATTTAATGAAACCGATTATGCCAAAATGGTCGCAGAGCGTTATCAAGCTAATCATCATATTGAAATGGTCGACCAAAATGACTTTGATCTCATTGATAAACTAGCGTTTCTCTATGACGAACCTTATGCCGATAGCTCCGCAATGCCAACTTATCGGGTTTGTGAACTGGCTAGAAAGCATGTCACGGTTGCACTTTCTGGTGATGGTGCAGACGAGCTATTTGCTGGTTATGGCCGTTACCGTTTACATGGTCATGAAGATAAAATTCGTAACTTATTACCGCTAGCCATTCGTAAGCCAATATTTGGTCCGCTAGGTGCCTTATACCCAAAAATGGATTGGGCACCAAAAGTATTTAGAGCGAAAACTACTTTTCAGTCGATGGCAATGGATACCGTTGAAGGCTATCACAACTCTATGTCTATCTTGCGCCGTGACGAGCGCCAGAAGTTATTTTCTGAAGACTTTAAAACTAAATTGGGTGACTATTCATCTCTGGCAGTGTTTGACCAATATCGAGATAAGTTAGCCAAACTTGATCCAATTAAACAAGCTCAATATTTAGACATGAAAACCTATTTAGTGGGCGATATTTTAACTAAGGTAGACCGAGCTAGTATGGCACATTCACTTGAAGTGCGGGTGCCATTTTTGGATCACAAGTTTGTTGAATGGGGCTTTCATACTCCAACTAACCTGAATTTAGTTAATGGCGTCGGTAAAAAGAGCTTAAAAATGGCGATGGAGCCGCACTTACCGCATGATGTGCTTTATCGTAAAAAAATGGGATTTTCCGTACCTCTGGCTAACTGGTTTAAAGGGCCGTTAAAAGAGCGGTTATATGAAGGCTTGCTTGGCAAGCATATGACCGAATCAGGTTATTTTTCAAAGCAGCAATTAGAAACTTTGATCAGTCAGCATGTAAAAGGTGTGCGCGACAACAGTGCTTCATTGTGGACGTTAATGATGTTTGAATCGTTTTTACGACAACGCAAAGGTGCATAGCTAATGAAAGTGTTGCACGTATTAGACCATTCTATTCCATTGCACAGTGGTTACACTTTCCGCACTCGTTCAATATTAAATCAGCAACGAGCGTTAGGTATTGACACTATTCAGGTGACTAGCCCCAAACATGGCAATGTAGACGAAGAAGTTGATGTCGTTGATGATTTGACCTTTTATCGAACCAAAAAACCTAACGGCTTAATGACAAAACTGCCTGGGTTTAATCAGTTAGCGCTTGTTAAACCACTACAACAACGCATTGAGCAATTAATTGTTCAAGAACGACCAGATATTATTCATGCTCATTCTCCTGCGCTTAACGGTTTAGCTGCAATCAAAGCAGGACGGAAATATGGCATACCTGTGGTTTATGAAATTCGTGCATTTTGGGAAGATGCCGCTGCCGATCATGGCACCTGTAAAGAAGGCGATTTGCGTTATCAACTAACTAGAGCGTTGGAGTCTTGCGTTGTTAAGCATGCTGATGCTGTGACCACTATTTGCCAAGGATTAAAAAATGACTTGGTTGCACGGGGGGTAAATCCTGAAAAAATCACTGAAATTCCCAATGCAGTTAATATTGAACAGTTTGAGCGGATCACTGAAAAAAATCAGACGTTAGCCAACCAGCATAATTTGCACGGGAAAACCGTTATTGGTTTCATTGGCTCATTCTATGCGTATGAGGGCTTAGACTTGTTAGTTGATGCCATGCCTGAGTTGCTCAAAAAAATTCCCGATGCCTTTTTATTATTAGTAGGTGGCGGGCCACAGGAAGCCCACTTAAAAGCACGAGTTATAGAGTTGGGGTTAGAGCGCCAAGTAAAATTTACTGGTCGAGTACCACATAGTGAGGTTAGTGATTATTACTCACTAATTGATTTATTGGTCTACCCGCGAAAATCAATGCGACTTACCGAACTGGTTACCCCGTTAAAACCT
This sequence comes from Colwellia sp. MEBiC06753, assembly GCF_053470325.1. NCBI lineage: Bacteria > Pseudomonadati > Pseudomonadota > Gammaproteobacteria > Alteromonadales > Colwelliaceae > Colwellia > Colwellia sp. MEBiC06753. The sequence continues at coordinate 98,617 of NZ_JBQMTM010000008.1, forward strand.
TTAGAAGCAATGGCGCAGGGCCGATTATTTTTAGCTTCAAACGTTGGTGGCCATCATGAGTTGATTACCGATAACGAGAATGGCTATTTGTTTGAAGCTGGTGATATCAATGCATTAACCGATAAAATTGTCGCAATATTTGCTCAACAAGCGCAATGGCCGGCGTTGTTAGATAATGGCCGTGACTATGTAGAGAAAATAAGAAATTGGCAAAAAAGTGTAAGTAATTACTTACCTGTGTATCATGATTTGGCGGCGTTAAATGCAAGTTAATCACGTCGCTATCGTTGGGCCATTAGCGCCACCAGCAGGTGGCATGGCTAACCAAACCAAACAACTAGCCAATTTCCTAGAGCTGGAAGGGCTTACCGTATCGATAATCCAAGTAAATGCACCGTATCAACCGGCGTGGGTAGGTAAGATACCAATGCTGCGCGCTGTGTTTAGGTTATTTGACTATAAAAAGCAGCTAAAGAAACGCTTAGCTGATGTTGATGTGGTGCACGTTATGGCGAATTCTGGCTGGTCTTGGCATTTATTTGCCGCACCTGCTATTCGTATTGCGAAAAAATTGAACAAGCCAGTGATCCTAAATTATCGCGGCGGTTATGCCGATGAATTTTTTGCAAAGTCTTGGCAAAGCGTCAAAAAAACGATGGGTTTGGTTGATGAAATTCTAGTGCCATCAAGCTTTCTACAAGAAGTGTTTGCCAAGTATGGTATACAGGCTAGTGTGGTACCGAATGTATTAAATCAGCAGCGCTTTAATTGCGAAAATCGCACCAGTGTCATGCGGCCTACCATTATTATTACCCGAAATTTAGAAGCGATTTATGATGTAGAGACTGCAATTAAAATCTTCGAAAAGATACTCATGCAGTTTCCCCAGGCTGAACTTAAAGTGGCAGGAACTGGTCCTGAGTTAGACAAACTAGTGGCCTTATGTGATGAGCTTGCTATTCGCTCGCAGGTTGAATTTTTAGGCAGGTTAGCGCCTGATGACATAAGTGCACTTTATAAATCGGCCGACCTAATGCTTAATACCAGTATTGTTGATAATTCACCGAATTCAATTATTGAAGCGCTTGCTTGTGGCACTCCAGTGGTAACCACCAATGTCGGCGGCATTCCCAAATTAGTGCGTCATCTGCAAGACGCTTTATTGGCGGATATTAAAGACGTAGATCAGCTGTCTGCTTTAGCGCTATCCACTTTAAAAGATAAGGCTTTACGCGATAAATTAGTGGCCAATGGTTTAGTCACTGTAGAAAAATTCTTTTGGTCAAATGTTTGGCAAAAATTACAACAAAGCTATCAACAAGCCATTAAGCAGGTGAATTATGTTAGCTAATTGGTACACTAAACTAGTATCTACCGTGCTATTTCCATTGCATGAATGGCTTAAAAAACACGACACCGTTCGCATTAGGAAAAAATTAGAACAAAGTCAGTGGCAAACTAAAGACGAAATTACAAATGACGCTGAATATCGTTTGCAAGACTTTATCGCCAAGGTTATCAACAACGTTCCTTATTACCAGCAAGTATTTAAGGAATTGGATTTAACCGCTAGTAATATCAAAACTAAAGCCGATCTTGTTAAACTTCCTTTTCTTGATAAAGCAGCAATCAGAGCAAATTTTGATTCAATTAAATCAACGACAGCCGGCGCAACTCAACCATTTACCACGGGTGGTTCTAGTGGTACGCCACTCACTTTTTTATTAACTAATGAGCGAGTTAGTCATGATGTTGCTGAAAAATGGCGCGCTACTCGTTGGTGGGGTGTTGATATTGGCGATAAAGAAATTGTTGCTTGGGGTTCCCCAATTGAATTAGGCGCACAAGATAAAGTGCGGATAATGCGCGATAAACTATTTCGTTCTACCTTAGTGCCAGCTTTTGATATGAACGAGGCTAAGTTATTAGCGTTTATTAGCCAAATTAAACAGATAAAGCCTCAAATGCTGTTCGGCTACCCGTCGGTATATGCGCTAATTGCTAAGACAGCACAAAGCCATCAAATAGACCTTACTCAGCTAGGAATTAAAGTGGTTTTTGTGACTTCTGAGCGGTTATACCCGTACCAACGTGAACTGATTGAACAAGTATTTGCCGCACCTGTTGCCAATGGCTACGGTGGCCGAGATGCTGGCTTTATTGCTCATGAGTGCCCAAGTGGCAGTATGCATATATCTGCTGAAGATATTATTGTTGAAATCATTGATAGCCAAGGTAATGTTTTACCTGATGGTGAAAGTGGGGAAATTGTTGTTACCCATTTAGCAACGTCAGATTTTCCATTTATTCGATATAAAACCGGTGATATTGGCACTATCAGTACCAAGCACTGTGCATGCGGGCGAGGATTGCCTGTTTTAGAAAATATTGAAGGGCGAACTACAGACTTCGTTGTTGCTAAAGATGGCACTATGATGCACGGTTTGGCGTTAATTTATATTGTGCGCGAAATGCAAGGTATTGAAGCGTTTAAAATTATTCAGCAAAGTTTAGACTTAACTACAGTACAAGTGGTGCCAACTAATAAATTGACTAAAGAAATGATAGAACAAATTACACAAGGTTTTAAAAAGCGTCTTGGTGATACTGTGGAGATTGAAGTTGAGCAAGTGAGTTCAATTGCTGCTGAACAATCGGGTAAGTTTCGCTATGTGATCAGTAAGGTTGTGGGCTAGTTATGATTGATAGTTTGTTTTTATTGGCCGATATCGTCGCTATGGTGATCTTGATGCGCTGGGTGGCACAACCAGATGAAAATGGAAACGAGGAGCAAGATTAATGCGTGACTTGCTACTGGTTATTTTTTTATTCATTGCGATTTTTTATACATTTAAACGCCCCGCCGCCGGTATGGCCGCTTGGATTTGGATTGCCTTAATGGCACCTACCAACTGGGCGTTTGGTTTTTCGCAAATTTTTCGGTTGAACCTCACCATTGTATTAATGGTGGCACTTTCTTATTTTGTCTGGAAGGAAAAGCCTAAATTCACCTTTACCAAAATCCATTTTTGGGTGTTGCTTTTTGGTTTTTGGATGTTGGTCTCTACAATTTTCAATATTCGTGTTGATAGTGATTATGCTTGGTTTAAGTTCAACGAGTTTGCCAAAGTATTAGCAATCTTTCTTTTTATAACACTTACCTTAAAAACTAAAAAAGATGTTGATGCGTTTATCTGGGCGATAGTGCTGGGTCTTTCAGCCTATGCGGGGATGGAGGCGGTTAAGTTTATTTTATCTGCGGGCGGTCATCGCATTGTTGGTCGTTCCGGAATATTAATAGATAGAAATGATTTAGCTGTGGCTATAAATATGGCACTTCCATTGATTTTATATCTATGGAATACCACTAAACATAAATATTTGAAATTTGGATTGATGGCCCTAGCAGGTCTTAATGTGATTGCCATCGTTGGCACATATTCTAGAGGTGGGTTTATTGGATTAGCCATTCTTTCTATCGCTTTATGGTGGCGTTCTGAACGAAAACTACTTTATGCTATGTTAGCGGTTATAGCATTACCAGTAATGTATACTTACGCTCCAGCTGATTGGAAAGAACGTCAAGCTACTGTAGAAACAGCGGCTGCCGAAGACAGCTCATTTATTGGCCGGCTATGGGCATGGAAAATAGCTACATTAATTGCTATTGACAACCCGTTTACAGGTGGGGGATTTAAAGCAACTACTGATCCCGTGTTATGGCACACATATGGCTTAGTAACACCGAATTTTGGTCCTATTGAAACACCGCCAATTCCAGAATACATTGCACCAAAAGCAGCACACAATATTTATTTTCAAGTTTTGAGTAGTGCTGGTTTTATAGGATTATTTATTTTTTTAGTAATGTTATTAGTAGGATACTTAAAAGTTAGAATGATTGCACAGCAAGCTCAGAAGGATGATATTGAGTGGTTAAAAAATATAGCAAATGCAATATCTCTTGCTTTAGTTGCTTACGGAATTACTGGACTCAATGTTAGCTTAGCCTATTTTGAATTGCTCTATGCATTGTTGGCCATCATCAGCGTATTAAATGTTCAACAACACCGTGAGCTTTAGCAGTACCGAAAATTAAAAATAAAAAGGAGTAACGCTCCATTAATATATGGTGATTATGAAGTTTAAATATCAATTTTATTAAAGGTTTAAATTAAAAATTTTATTAATTATTTTTCGGTCAACTATATAAAGCATGAACAACCAAACCAAACAGGGGAATATAAGTAAAGTTAGTTTTAGTAAGCTATTTTCTATATTCAAATACAGAAGGGGTAGAGCTACTAACGTATAAATGCCTGAAATAAATAAAGGCTTACTGAGCATCGAAATATATGCCTTATAACTTAACCCTATGATGTTAGATAGCGATTTTACAACCCAAAGTAATCGAAAGATGGATAAAAAGATAAGTAAAATCAGTACTTCTTCTAAGCTAAGTAAAAAAGAACTTAATGCAATCATTATGTTTGCAGTTGCTATTGAAATTTTGAACTTTAAATATAATTTACTTTGATTTTCAGTCGTCAAAATTTGTTCGTAAAACATACTCATAGTATAAATTACAAAAGAAATTGCTATATATCTGAGGTATACGCTGGCGTCCATCCATTGCGCGCCATAGAGAACTTGAATTATCGTTTCAGATAACATTCCAGTAGTAATGCAAAACGGTAGCGACAAGTACAAAACAATTTTTGTGCTTAATATATATCCCTCTGCTTTTTCTGGATGATTCCTGGCAGAAGCATAGTAAGGCGAAATCAATGGTTGTATGGCGTCTATTGCTGCAGATTTAAATAGCGTTATGGTTGACTTACCTCGGCTATAGAGTCCTAATGTGGCTAAATCATTATTTTTACTTATTACTAATTCCAACATATTATTAGCGATATAGGCGATAATGTTGCTACCACCAACATTTTTTCCAAAACTAAGGACTTTTTTTACTCCGCTAAATTCAATTCCGAATTGAGTCTTTTCGTTTTTATGCAGAGTTATAATTGTTACTGTCGTAACTGTACCGAGAACTGATGCAATAGCTAGACTATATGCTTCAAAACCAAGAAATGCTAGGGCCACAGAAGCTGATGTATTGACTAATGTATTTGAGACATTAGCGATAGAAATTGGTTTGAAATTGAGGTTCTTTCGCATCACAGACATAGGGATAGAACCAAATGGTGATAAAAACATATTTAGCGATAAGATAGTAATCAAATAACCGACATCTTTATGTTCGTAAAATAGACTCAATAGTGGCGATGCTATTATCAATAATGTTGCTATTGGCCATGCAATAATAATTGAAGCTGTAAATGCCGAAGATAAAACTCTTCTATTTATTACTTTTTCTTTTATCAAATATTCTGAGATTCCAAAATCTCTAAACATCTGCGCTATACCAGTTAATGCTGATGCTATTGTAAATAAACCTATGTGCTCTGGTGTTAAAATTCTAGCTAATATTAATGTCGAAGCTATTTGAATGATTAAAGTGATATATTTAGAAGTGAAAGAATAAACTAGTGCTTTTCGTATCATGCATTAAGCTCTATTTCTTCTGCTGCATTTCAAGAAGCTTCAGCTTAAGGCCTTCTAAGGGAAATCCCATTTCATATGCAAGATTCGCATATTTTTTCGCGTTATCGATATCACCCAAGTCAACATATAATAATCCTATGTTATATAGGATCTCAGGGTTATTTGGATCAATATTGAGAGCATTTAAATAATTTATTTCAGCTTCAGCTAGCTTCCCAACTAAGTGCAAATGCATTCCAAAAAGCATATGTGGAATTGGGTCTTGAGGTCTAAAATATATCGCCCTTTTAAAATAACATTCAGCGGTATATATTTCTGTACGCCTAAAGATACCATCTGCGGCTACTTTAGCCCTGTCTTGACGCTCCAGTTTTGCAATAGCATATAAAGCTCTGTGATGATTTGGTAACGCCCTAAGTGTATAGTCTAAATCGGCATGAGCTGTCCCAGTACCCGCTTTATTGCTTTTTAATTGCTCTATGTTTTTTTTGAAATGAGCACCAACAACAAGATTAACATTTGATGCATAATTAGGATCTCTAAAATCATAAGGGCCATATGCATTAGTTAGTGGCTTACCTAAAATTATTCCGCATGACTCATTGTCTCTTTGAGCATTGGCAGCAAAAGAAATTGCAATGGTGAATAAAAAAGCGATATATGTTCTTAATTGCATGTCAGTGGCTCTGTTGATTATAGTATTTATCTATTTGGCCTGATTGAGTAAAAAATACTCGATGTTTAATTTGAGTAACATCAGTGCAGGAATATACACTTCTTTTACTTCCATAAATAGATTAACATTTATATAACGTTAAATGGAAGTTCGGAAAGTAAAGCTTTTGTATTCAAATTCAGTTCTTTATGTTGCTTATCATTACCCTCCTATACTTGGAAGCAGTGGTGTACATCGAACCTTAGCCTTTACTCGCTATTTAAGTGAAAATAGTTGGCAAGTACGTGTATTAACAGCCGATATTAAAGCCTATGACCAATGGTCGCCTGCTCAATATAATTTTATCCCTGAAAAGGTTGAAGTGATTAGGGCTTTTGCACGAGATACGGCTAAACATTTCTCATTTAAAGGTAAATATTTCTCTTGGATGGCGTTGCCCGACAATATGCAGTCTTGGGTAATTGGTGGTGTATTAAGTGGCTTAAAAGCTATACGAAAAAATAAACCTTCGGTGATTGTATCTACCTACCCTATAGCTTCAGCTCATATTATTGGCTATATACTTCATAAAATAACCGGTATCCCCTGGGTTGCTGATTTGCGAGATCCAATGGCTCAACCAGGTTATCCAGCGGATAAAAGGAAGCTGTTTTTGTTTAAGTGGATTGAACAAAAAATAGTTAAGCATGCCAAAGCTGCCGTTGTAACAGCACCTGGTGCCAAAGCTTTTTATTTAGAAAAATTTCCTGAAATAGAAGAAAGTTTTTGGCAAATAATACCTAATGGTTACGATGAAGTGATATTTGATGAAATTACCGAAAAGATTCAGCAGGTAAAACAAGCTAATACGAAAAAAGTGATATTGCATAGTGGGGTAATTTACCCTCATGAGCGTGATCCAACGGCGTTATTTGAAGCCATAAGCATGCTGAAGAAGAAAGGAACTATATCTTCAAATTCACTTGAATTAAGGCTTAGGGCGACAGGACATGATGCACTATATTTGCCGAAACTTAAGGAAATGGCTATTGATGATATTGTTAAACTTGAACCTTCTATTGATTATAAATCGGCACTAAGAGAAATGTTCGAAGTTGACGGACTGTTATTAATGCAATCAGAGGGGTGCAATTATCAAATACCTGCGAAAGCTTATGAGTACTTAAGGGTAAATAAACCTATACTAGCTTTAACACCATTAGAGGGAGATACCGCACAGTTAATTGTAAATAGCCATGTATTATCACAAATTTCATCCTTAAAAGATGAAAATGATATTATACGAGGTTTATTAGCGTTTGTTGATTTAATGGATGGGTCTCTTATCAATCAAGAAAAGCCAGCTATAAAGTACTCACGTGGAGCGCAGGCGGTATTATTCGAAAAAGTACTTACGACGCTAGTAGGTTGAAAAATTTGAAATATGGTTAAGTTTGACTAGTGAATAGTGATTGTTCTATCGCGTTAAAAAACAGCTTTGCCTGATTCTTTCTTGTTTTGGTATCTAGCCATCTGGCTAGCTTTTTCTCATTATCTTTATCCATATTTTTCGTTATTGCTAGGGCCTGCTGAAGAGAGTGTGCGTCGTTATTTGTAACAAATTGGCAATGATTAAATTGAGATAATATCTTTGATACCTCTCCTTCATAACCGTAGGCAATAATTGGAGTTCTGGTTGATAAATAATCGTAAATTTTTCCAGGAATGTAGGAAGCTAAATTTTTATTACCAAGTAGCAATAAGTAATCTGATGCTTTCATGAGGTTTATCGTTTGAGATTGTTTAATTTGCGGGTAAATATTAATATTAAATTTCAGATCTTTATTTTCGATATATTGATTCAATTCTTTTATTTTTTGTGGGCTTTTGTCGCCAATAAAGTTAACTGAAATTTTAAAGTGTTTATTTTTAATATTTTCAAGTACTTCTGTTAAACAGGAAAAAAATGGTGCTAAGTCAACATGGCCGGATAGTTTACCCAGATAGCTGATATTGATCCGATCTTTTTCTAAAATTAGCGCGTTGGAAGATTGGCTTTGCTGCTTATCACTTTCCCATCCATTAAATATCAAGGCTTGCTTATTGCTAGGTATATTAAATTGATTTGCATGTGCCTCTTGATGTGTTTGGGTTGTATATATAATTAGCTTTGCATGTTTAATGCACCTTTTTTCAAACCATGTATTAAAAGGGGTCTTTTGTACAAAGTTAAAAGGGCACAATGACCATTCATCTCGATAGTCTAAAATTAAAGGGATTTTAAGTACTCTCGCTGCCCATAAACTGGCTATCCAGAAATAAAATGGTGGTCCGGAGGCAATAAGTATACTTGGTTTTTTCTCGATTATTGCACTAGCTAATGCTACTGCTTTAGCAAAGCCACCATCAACTTCTGGTGTAAATCGCCAACTAGAGGGCTCATAATGGCTAACAAAAAGGCCTATTTGGGTCTTTGATGGGAGCTCGTTGAATAATTCAGTGCCAGCTTCAGAGATGTCTTGTTCATTGGGATTAGTCATGCCCGTTAGGCACCAGTCGTTTTCATGTGCATACTTCAACAAAGAAGCCGGACGGTGTGTGCCTGAATTGAATTGAGGCGGTAAACAATAAGAAGTGAGCAATGCACTCTTTAAATTTGGAGGAAGCTGTTGTGTGTTTGGTGTTATTCCTCTCAATTCGAAACTAAACCACTTAAAGTAGATTTTTAGAGTATTAATAAGGGTCTTCATGATTAATTAAGAGTGTCCTCAGTTAAAAAGGTCTTGAGGTTTGAGTAACATGCTTGAATGGAATAATGTTGCTTCGCATACGTTTCACAGTTGTTGGTTAACTGCCGCATTAGATTAACCGACTGGCATTTGTTGAGTGTATCAACCCATTCATTAATTTGATTACATACGATAAAAGGAGAATCGTCATTGTCGGGCATACCTTCCACACCGTAGTTGGTAGAGATCAAAGGCCGATTGTGGCAAATCGATTCAACGCTTTTTATTTTTAATCCACTACCAAATCGTATAGGGTTGATGCTGATATCAATGTTGTTGTAATAATCAGATAACTTTTCTACAAATCCTAATAAATAAACATTTTGGGGAACATCTTCAATATATTTACAAACAGAGCCTGCTATATATACTTCAACATGCTTAGCCTCTATCGATGGCAATATGCTCTTAAGAAACCAGTTAATACCATCTACATTTGAAGACATCGTAGAGCCCAAAAATCCAAGTTTCAGTTTACCAGTGACATTAGGTGGTAATTGATAAAACTCAACAGCATGCGGAGTATATATCACATTTGTGACCCCTTCGTTTTGATAAGTACGTTGATCTTCTTGTTGGATGGCGAGCGTGGCATCAAAGTTCTTTAGAATAGCGATTTCTTCTTGCTTACTTACTTGTAGGTCATCAGCAGCGTTATTTTTATTGAAGGCGATGTGCCTTAGAAAGCTAACGTCATGAGTGTCGATAATGGATAGCTTCGATTTGCTGCTTGCTATAGGCATTAAATAACTTAGACGAAGGTATTCGACTATGGTGGCATCAAAGCGCTTATTATTGATAAACGCCCTTAGTTTTTTCATTTCATGGTGTTTTATGTAGTGATTTAAACTAGGAGTAAATCTTCTGGGTTTATTAATTATTTTTTTCAGCTTATTTATTGCTAGCGCACAAAACGATTTAGCGAATCGATAACTATCGATGAACGAAAATTCTTCTTCAGTGAGCTCCTGAGATATTATAACTGCCATATCTAGTGTGCTGATCAGTGCTCTATCATCTTCTGATGGCTCACCAATAAAGTAAATTGTTAGAGTAGAGAACTGGTTCAGGTATGACATTAATGCAAAGATTCTTTGTTGAGAGCCTAAGCTTTGGCGCCAAAACCTATTGTCCGTAATAATTAAAATATCCATTAACTCAATAAATCCATATAGTAGAATAGACAATCGTAAACAGCATCATGACTTCCAATAAATTAATTTAGCGCCTTTTTCGCAATGTAAATTCTCTGCTATTAAATTACTGTCTTTTTTTAGCCACTTAGTTAGCATTTCTTTTTCTTCATCGCGATTAGCATCATCTAAGAAGATTTTGATATTTTTGTTAAAGCTTTTTTTAAGCATGTTATATGCAGGCTCCCGAGCTAACATATCTGGTTGATTAGGTGGTCCATCGATAATCAACATATCAATCCCTTTAAGTAGGTCATTGTATCGGCTAATGTCGTACCAGGGCTGACCATTAAAATTCTCTAAAGGCGTAAGTGGAGCATGGAGCACAGTGCAATAGTCAGTTAATCCATGTTTTTCGATTTGATACTTAGTTTTTTCATAAAATTCGAGGTCATGTTCTAAGCTGTATACGTGACCTGTGCTATTTAGTTGGCAACAGCGTGCAAGTATCACCGACGAAGAGCCAGAGCTACATTCGACGATAGTTTTAGGTTTGTTAAGCAATGCGCTTTCGGCAATTTCTAGTAGGAAATCAGGCGATGCAGCCCAACCACGAAGTGGCGATAATCTATGCTTTAAGCGTACCAATTGTTGTAATTCTAAATACGCAGTTATTTGTCCATATAGGTGCTTATCCAAACTCATTTGCTTTGTGTTAATCTCAAAACAAAAAAGATGAATTTTTCTCACCTTATAAAAAACTAGTGCCGTGATAATCAATATGCTCAATAGCACTAAACACTCAAAGTAAATCATTCTAATTCCCCTTAAACTAATAATTAATAACGTTTATTTAAACAATAGCTCTAGGTTTTTGGAAGTTATAGAGCTACTTGGGATTAACTTTTCCAATGTAGATAACATATCCAATTTATTTGTATTATTTATGATTTTTAACACTACTGCTGCCAACTCTTCAGCCGATTCTACATGTATAAGCACGTCATTTTTTTTGGCAATTTCATATATTGGATAACTTGGATACATCGTGTTCCAATTAGGCAATACAATTACTGGTTTTTTAAATATTAAAGGCTCCAATATATTGTGATTTTTACCCACATAAGTTATGTCAGCACAGGCATAGCTAGCACCAAGCTGTCCAAAGGTATCTAACAGCAAAACATCATTGCTTTCTTGAGGCAACCCTGTTAAACGTGACATTGACTCAAAGGTCAAATTATATATCTCCAATAGTGTAGTTATTTTTTCTAATTGTTCTTTTTTTTCAGGGTGTCTGGGGGCTAGAATTAGTTTTAAATTTGATTGGTGTTTTAATAGTGCTGCGAAGCTTTCAATAATCAGTTTGTATTCAAATTCTCCACTTAAATTACCAGCAACAAAAACTTTACTATTCATTGATTGAAAGTATCCAACAACTTGGCAAATTTTAGAGTCACCCTTTATTAACTGCACTTCTTTTAAAGCGTCAAGCTTCATATTACCTGTAACCTTAACTCTATTTTGAGAAGCGCCATTGGCAATAAGCTTTGATTTAACATCCTCTGTCTGAGCTAGAATTAAATCAAATAATTGGACATAGTCAGTGCTAAATAACTTACGTTCTAGTGCATCTTGTCTGCAAGATGGCTCATATTCATATAGCCAAGCATTTATACAAAATAATTTTGCTCCGCTCTTTTTTACAGTACGCAATAGGTGGTATGAAAGTCGACAAGGAGCATCATTTGGTAGGCATGGAATTTCACATATGTAAAAATTTTCAGGTGGTAACTGCTTAATCAGAATATTTGGCTCTAAAAAATTTCCTGTAAGTTCAATAACAATAGCATTGGGAAATTTAGTTTGATAGATTTCGGTGTAACATTGCCTATCAGTGAGCAATACTAAACAGCCTCGCTTGTCTATTTCTTTTATAATATTTAAACAAGCATTGAGTTCACCAATTGTAGAACAAAACACCCATTGAAATGAGCTCGAATACTCTTTTGCAGAGAGAGTGACTATTTGTTTATTTTGTGATTTTACAAATTTGTTTGCGAAAAACAAAAGTGATTTATAGAAGGTCCACTTCACTAATTCCATTTTAATGACTCATATTAGATATTGTCGTTTATTTCAAACTTTGAAAGCACTACTATATATTTTGATTGCCTAATTAGCACGGTTATTTAACAATATGTTAACCAAGGACGATAGTAGTTAAAAGTATGTTTTCCATTAACAGCACTGAAATGAAAGAACCAAATTATATTTGCGAAAATTTTCAGTTTGGTGATATAGAATTGCAAATACATTGTTCAGGATTTATGAACTTGGCGGAAAATAGCGAGGTAAAGATATTCGCTTTTTCAAAGTGTTCGGAAGCTGAACTGGAAGAAATACTATCTCAATATTGCAAGTTAAATCTTCAGAATTTCTATCAAGTGTTAAATGGTCGTTTTGCATTTTTTATCTTTGATAAGTCATTTAATAAAGTTTTGTTCTTTAATGATAGTGTAGGGTCACAACCATTTTATTACACTATTCAAAACAACCAATTGTTTGTTTCAGGATCTTTAAAAGAATTAAAGCGGGAATTGGGTTTTCCTTTAACTTTAAGCAAACAAGCCATATTCAACTACATGTATTTTCATTGTATTCCGTCACCCACGACGATTTATGAAAATGTCTACAAGCTTGAACCTGGTAAAGCGGTGATATTTGATCGCCAAGGCAATAAAACTGAGCAAGTGTTATATGCGCCTAACTTTGCTGAAACCATTAATGATGAAGCCCAGCTATACCAACAATGCTTAGATACAATAGATAGCGCCGTTCAAGCCAATATTACCGACAACTGTGGTGCGTTTCTAAGTGGCGGTCTCGATAGCTCAACCGTGGCAGGTATGTTAGCCAAGCATCAGCAGCCAGCTAAAACCTTCTCTATTGGTTTTGAGGCAGAAGGCTACGATGAAACCCCATATGCCAAAATTACCGCGAAACATTTTAATACTGACCATCAGGTACTTTACTTGCAACCGGAACAGGCCGCTGATGCATTTGTTGAGGTGGCGCAGTATTTTGATGAGCCGTTTGGCAATTCCTCATCAATGGCTGCGTACTTTTGTGCAAAATTTGCCAAAGAGCAGGGTATTACCACGTTATTAGCTGGCGATGGTGGCGATGAACTTTTCGCTGGTAACGAACGCTACGCTAAACAGAAGCAATTTGAATTGTATTATCAATTACCGTCAGCACTGCGCAAGGTAATGAATTTCACCTTAAATAATTCGGTAATGGCGAGTATTCCTGGGGTAAGTAAGGCGGCAAGCTATGTTCGTCAAGCAGAAGTTCAGTTACCTGCACGACTGCAAAGCTACAACTTTATTAATATTGTTGGCTTGAACGAAATGTTCACTCCAGAATTTTTAGCGGAAGTTGATACATCGCTACCAATTAAACAATTAGAGCAACGTTATTCAGAGTCTAAAGGGCAGCACCCAGTCGACAACATGTTGTTTTTAGACTGGAAATTCACCTTGGCCGATAATGATTTGGTCAAGGTCAATAAAATGTGTGAACTCGCAGGTGTTGAAGTGAAATATCCGCTACTGGATAAGTCGTTGGTTGATTTTAGTTGTCAGATTCCTGCAGATATAAAATTACCAGGCAATAAGCTGCGGGATTTTTATAAAAATGCGTGTCGTGGCTTTTTAGCTGATGAAACCCTAGAAAAAAGTAAGCATGGCTTTGGTTTGCCGTTTGGGGTGTGGCTTAAAGAAAATCAGCAGCTTAAACAAATAGCGCAAGATGCATTAGAGCAATTTAAAGCCCGTAATATAGTGTCCGAAAGCTTAATTAACAAAGCATTGTCTGCCCACCAAAGCGTTCACGCTGGCTATTATGGCGAGCTTATTTGGATTATGGTGGTGTTGGAATTATGGTTACAAGGCAATGAGTAAGGAACACTAATTTGCAGCCATTACATATAGCTTTACAAGGAATGGGACAATTGTTGGCGAGTAAAAGCTTGTCGATATTAATTTATCATCAAGTGCTTGCTGAGCCTGATCGAATGCGCCCGAGCGAACCGACAGCGGCAATGTTTGACTGGCAAATGCAACTTATCAGTAAATACTATAAGCCAATTTCATTAACCACCGCGTTAGCAGCGTTAGACAATAATACGTTGCCGGTAAATGCCATATGTGTGACTTTCGATGACGGTTATTTAAATAATCTTGAAGTTGCTGAGCCTATCTTAGCTAAGTATCAAATCCCCGCGACGGTTTATGTTGCCACGCATTTTGCTGGCGGCACTAATATGTTTAATGATCGCATCCTTGATTTAATTGGCGACGAGCAGCGTACTTTGTTTAATTTGTCGGCGCTAAACATGGAACAACAAGCCGTTAATTCAACGCAAGAACGTATTGTCTTAGCACACAAGCTGATTGCTCAAGTGAAATATTTACATTTCCAAAAGCGACAAGCCGTGGTTGATCAGCTTTATCAAGACAATCAGGCAACAGAATATCCAAGTCGGATGATGAACCCTGCTCAAGTGCGAGCGTTGGCAGATAAAGGTGTCGACATTGGCGCTCATACCACAGACCACCCAATTTTAAGAACGTTGCCAGCAGAGCAGCAGTTTCAGCAAATACTAGAATCGAAACAACAGCTAGCGCAATGGGCGGATAAATCCATTGCTCATTTTGCTTACCCCAATGGTAAATTGCACGACGATTACAGTGAAGAAACGGTAACGCAAGTACAAAATGCTGGCTTTGCTAGTGCTGTGTCAACACACTGGGGCGTTAATAATAAGGTGGCTGATCGACTGCAACTCAAGCGCTTTACCCCTTGGGACAGCAATCCGTTAAAATTTCATTTACGTTTAACCATGAACCAATTGGGGATGGTCTAATGTCGGTGGCGCTAGAATTTCATCCTCCTATTGCTTGTTCCAGCAATTACCCACAACCTAGTGTTACGGCAACGCCGAGCCAAGCGCATTTTAGTTTTACGCAAAGTAAGCGAGCTATAACTTGGCAATTTGTTCAAAACAGTGTTTTTACTAAAAATGGTCGTTCAGCATTGGCTCTAATTATTAAGCAATTAGGATTAGAGGAAGGTCAAACGGTGCTATTGCCGGAATACCATTGTCCTGCAATGATAGAACCATTTCTTTGGGCAAAACTAAATGTCGTTTTTTATTCACTAAATGATGACTTATCGGTTGATATTGAGGGATTTAAACAACTTATTTCATCAGATGTGTCCGCTGTTGTGCTAGTGCGCTTTTTCGGTTTTCCAACCAATATTTTTGAAGCAATGCAACTTAGCGTTAATGAAAATATTCGTGTGATTGAAGATTGTGCCCACGCGTTTTTTTCAACCCCACTGACCAATGGCAACATTACGTCAGACGCTAGCTTTTGTAGTTTAAATAAATTCTTTAGTTGCGTTGATGGCGGCAAGTTAAGGTTTGCCAATCAAGCATTGTCTAATAGCTTTGAAAAGTTACCAAGACCAAACTTGGCAAAAGATATTAAGCAATTTTTAGGAAGATTTGATGTAGTATCGAACATAGCGAGCCTTGTTAAATCTCGAGGCAGTACAACACCACATTCAGCATTAAGTAATGCTGATACTTCAGTTAACGTTGAACAACATAACAAGACATTTCGCTATTTTGACGAACAAGACTTAGCCGAAAGTTGCTATTCCTCAAGTAAAATTCAGCTTAAATTTGAGAACTTTGACTTTGCTGTCAGTAAACGTCGATATCTATACCAGAAATTCTATCATCTACTCATGGAGTCAACACTAGGGGTACCGCTTTTTCCATTAGATGAAGACACTGTGCCTTACGTGCTGCCTTTTTTACTGCATGATCCGAAAGAATTTCATACGATAAGACAGCAAGGTATACAAATTTTACGCTGGGAGGAATTCTGTCACAGCGATAACCAGATGATAGAAAGTTACCGAGAGCGGTTAATTCAAATTCCCTGTCATCAGGATCTCACTAGAGAACAAATTGCCCTTATCGCAAAGGTTTTAAGTAAATAATGGCTAAAATAAACTGGCAAATTTACCCAATAACAGCATTTTCGCAAATCGCTCAGCCGTGGAATGAATTAAACAATCTCACCAACAACCAAGCGGTGTTAAGCGCTAGCTTCATTCAATCATTAATCAATGTATTTGCAACCGGTGACGAAGTTATTGTTCAAGGTTTCGATGGTCAAGAAATGGTATTTGCTGGGATTTTTAAGCAAATGTCGGCTAGACGATGGATGGTTTTTCAGCCGTCTCAAGCGCCTCTTGGCGCATTATTGTCTCGGGTTGAATTGAGTCGTTCACTACTTGATGACATCAGCAAGTGTTTACCTACTAGTTGCTGGCTACTTGATATTACGCAAATAGATAGCGCTTGGTTTCAGCAGGCTGATATTGAGCTGGATTATTTACCTTATATCACTACTGGTGCGCTTAATGTACCAAGCAATTTTGATGATTATTTTGCCAGCTTGAGCAAAAATACTCGGCAAAATATTAATAAAGCAAAGAACCGATTAGCAAAAGAAGAAGTGGCTATCTCGTTAACTGTTGTTACTAAAGCTGAAGAAATGGCGCAATGCGTGACTCAGTATGGTGAGTTAGAAAGTAAGAGTTGGAAAAATAATCTAGGTACTGCTGTTAGTATCGACAACGAGCAAGGCAGGTTTTATCTCGATTTATTACAAAGCTTTGCACAACAGCAATGTGCACAAGTGTGGTGTTACCGTTTTAATGACACTTTAGTTGCCATTGATTTGTGTATTGTACATGGTGAGACATTAACAATTTTAAAAACCACGTTTGATGAAACCTATGCTCGGTATTCACCGGCATTGTTATTAAAAGTTGATGCTTATCAGTGGCTGTCATCTGAGCAGCACATTAAACGAATAGAGTATTTCGGCAAAGTGATGGATTGGCATAAACGCCTTCAATGCGAGCAACGCGCTTTGTTCCATATCACCTATGCAAAATCACAAGGCATTTATCGCACGATAAATTGGTTAAAGAATAAATTAGTGAGCTCAAAATAAGCTTACCTTAGATTAGTATGGAAAAAAGTTATGTCATTAGCAGTTGAAATAAAACAATTATTACAAGAAACCTTACAATTAGATGAAGTAGGGCAATGGGAACTGGAAACTGAAATTTTAGGGTCTGTGCCAGAGTTTGACTCTATGGCTATTGTCACTGTATTGACTATGGTGGAAGAAAATTACGGTATCGTTATTGAAGATGATGAGGTCAGTGCGGAAGTTTTTGAAACTTTAGGTAGCTTGGTGACGTTTGTTGAAGAGAAGCTTAGCTAACTATGCAGCTGGCTGGTCATTTTGTCGAAGGGACGAGCGGCAAAGTTTTTGTTACTGAATTTGGTGGTAACAAAAGTCGGACAGCTGTTCTTTGTCTGCCGTCTATAATGGAAGAGTTAAATTTAGCGAGAGCAGTGTTGGCAAAACAGTGCCAAGTTTTTTCGCGTGAAGGCACCGACAGCTTCATCATGGACTATTTTGGTACCGGAGATAGTGAAGGTGAATTTGAGCAGGCTGGTCCACAAGAATGGCTAAATGATGTGTTAACCGTTGGTCAATGGTTGGTAGCTCAAGGTTATAGTCAACTTATTTTACTAGGTGTGCGCGTTGGCGCCTTGCTTATTGGTGCCCATCAGCAGCTTCTGCACAGTCAATTACCTATTGCTGGGCAAGTATTATGGAAACCCATTGCTAATGGCAAATTGTTTGTCTCTCAATTAATTCGTCTTAAACAAGCCAATCAGTTAATAAATCAAACGGGTGATAAAACGAATGTAAAGGCACAAATACTGGCAGGTGACGATACGGAAATAGCTGGTTATGTCATTACCGCGAATTTTCTAAATCAGTTAGAGGCTTTAGCGATAACACCTCAAACACAATGGTTGGCGCCTACCCATTGGTTAGAATTAGCCGCAAATGCTTTGCCACCAGTGACTAAGCGATTAACCGATGGTATTGATAACATCACCACTCATTTATTAGCAACACCTCAGTTTTGGCAAGTGCCTGAAGTCTTTGATTTGCCAGAATTAACATCACTTGGGCACGCGATTGTCTCAGGAATTGACAATGACCGATGAATTTGCACAGGCAATAGCCATCAATAATAACCAATTACTTTCTATTATTCATCCTGGGCAGATAACACAAACAACTGGGGTGCTTGTTATTGTCGGCGGACCTCAATACCGCGTGGGAAGTCATCGTCAATTCGTTCAATTGGCTAGAGTTATAGCCCAATCTGGTTATTCTACTATGCGTTTCGACTATCGAGGCATGGGCGATGCCAGTGGCGTTAAAGCAGAGTTTGATGACATAGATGGCGATATAAAAGCGGCAATAGATGTTTTTTTTGAGCATCAGCCTCATTTGCAACGCGTTGTCATTTGGGGGCTATGTGATGCGGCCTCTGCGGCGGTGATTTATGGTTATAATGATGAGCGAGTCGCTGGTTTAGTCTTACTTAATCCATGGCTTCGTAGCGATCAAGCCATGGGTAAAGCGATGCTTAAGTTTTACTATGTTCAACGGCTAATATCGAAAGATTTTTGGCAAAAACTATTAGCCGGTAAGGTTAATGTCTCGGCAAGCGTTAAAGACGTTAAAGGCTTTGCTTCTGACTCAATTCGTACGACTACTCAGCAAAAAGAATGTTACCAGCAACGTATGTTGGCAGGGATACAAGCGTTTGAAGGTAAAGTCTTGTTGGTTTTAAGCGGTAATGATTTGACGGCAAAAGAATTCGAGCAGCAAGCATTTTCTAATAAGCACTGGAAAAAAGCGCTAAAACCACATGTTACTATCCATCGTATTTCCGACGCTGATCATACATTTTCTTGTAGGCAATGGAAGCAAAACGTTGAGTTAGCAACACTTAATTTTCTTCAATCAATAAAATAACCAAAATGCAAATAGAGCCGATTAATCACTTAAAAGATGACAAATATTATTGGTTATTAGGGCTGACTTTTATCGGTGTGGCGTTGAGCGTTTATGGTATTAGCGCATTTCCAGCTTACACAATGCTAACCCTTACCTTGATGGCTCTAGTCACGGGATTATTTCTTTATCGCCCTGCACTTATTTTTGCTTTGCTTCCTAGCATTTTTATTATTGCTGACTTTTCTTCTATTTCTGGTCGATTTATTGTTAATGAATTGGATTATATATTGCTGCCAGCGGTATTGGGTTCATTAGCATTGATTAAAAAAGAAAAAATAAAATTAATCTACGCTTTACCTTTAATAGTGTTTGTTCTCATTGCTGTTTATTCTGCATGGCAATTCCCAATATCAAACCTCTTTTCACCAAGTTTCACCAACCCTTACTTTGATGATGGCTATCGCTTTCGCGTTGCCAAAGGATTTTTATACGGCATAGTTTTGGCAGTATGTTTTTCTTCCTGCTACCAAAAATCACCTAGCCGGTTGCTTGATGCGTTAATTTGGGGAGGAGTAACTGCAGCGTTCTTTTTATTTTTATTAGTTTGTTGGGAACGTGGCGTATTAACTCAGTTAGCGCATTTCAGCAATTGGTGGCAACCCGTTTCAACTTTATTAGATTTTTCTTCTTCCTATCGAGTGACAGCTATAACTTCCGCTATGCATACCGGTGGAGAGGCCTATGATGGTTATTTATTGTTTATTGCCCCCGTTTGTTTATTAGGTTGTTTGTATTGGCAAAATGGGCTTCAGCGACTAATTGCACTATTGGCGTTATTTTGTCTTGGCTATTGTGTATTAGTAGGCTTTACCCGCACGACTTATGCAGCGATTGCTATAAGTTTAATCGTGCTATTTATCGCAATGAGTCATATTCGACACCAAAGTGAAAAGCCTAAGTTGAGTCGATATTTAGCTTTTGGGCTAGTAAATTTGTTGGCTTTTGGTGCGGTTTTTTATTTAAACGGCTATATGGGGGTAGCTAGTTGCGGCTTAATATTAATGTCAGTGTTGGCGGCAAATATTATCCAGCAGCAATATCAACAAAAATTAATTGGTAAGCTGATGATAGCCATAGCTGGCGTTATCGCCATTTATTTGCTGATGACTAATAACAGTAAGTGGGTGTCATCAAGCATACAAACCTTGTCCATATCTGTTGGTATTCTTGTTGTTTGGGCTTGGTTTCTGCAGAGCCAAATAAAGCAGTTAGCTGTTAACACACTTGTTGACGCACTATTTAGTTATGTTGCAACACTTGGCGCAGCATTAATTTTAATTGCTGCCGGTAGCGGTTATCAAATTAATGCTCGTATGGAAACTGTAGTTAATGACTTGCAAGGCAGAATGGCGCATTGGCTTAATGTAGTGAAGTCAGGTAATTCAGATATGGCAACCATAGCTTTTGGCAATGGTTTTGGTTCATTCCCACTTAATTATGTGCTCACTCACCCCGAAAAAGTGACCGGTGTTGGTAATTTTACTATTCGTGATAAAACATTAGTGCTTAATCAAGGTGGGGACTTAGGCTTTGGCCAGCGCGTGCATATTACGCCTGATACCGATTATCGTTTAACCATTACCACTGACTTTAACCAACAAGCTAGCCTAAGTGTTTATCTCTGTGAAAAAAATCTGATTTTTGCCAGTAATTTTAGCGCTAATTGTGCGGCAAAAACCATTAGATTAGAGTCGATACAAACTGAATATGTGGTTGAATTAAACTCTGGAACTATTGGTCGAAATGGTTTACTTGGTTGGCCTGCAACTTTATATCTTAAGCACAGCAGGGGGAAAGCGATAGATATTACTGCACTGCATCTTGCAGCAGATTCTCAGCCATTGATTAATTTGCTTGATAATAGTCAGTTTCAACAAGGTATGGATCATTGGTTTTTCTTCAATGATTACCAACATTTACCTTGGCATATTAAAAATACATATCTTGGCTTTTATTATCAGACTGGCTTGGTCGGTATTGTATTATTAGCTTGGATATTGACCGCGTTATTTGTGCGAAGCGCAAATACTTTAGCAGGGCGTTCGATAAGCTACTTGGTTCGTGCTTATGTCGTAGGTGTTGCCATATTCGGATTTTTCGGAGACCCGTTTGATTCACCGCGCACAAGTATTTTATTTTCAATCTTGGTCTTTGGTGGATATTTAACGCTAGCGGATAGCCTTACAAGCAGAAAAAGGCTGAAGATTCAGCTGGTAATGTTAGTCGGCGCCATGGCGATTTATGTGGCACTTCTGCAAATACCTAAATTTGCCTCTTATTCGAGCAATGTGTCATTCCAAACATTTTCAGTGAACTCACTCGGTTATGAAGAGCAAAAGCCTACTCATTACACTGACGCTGTGATGCCGCCGGGTGATATTCGACTCGATGGGCAATTGATGCCAAGTCTTAGTGCGGCGGCCAAGTCGGCGAAAGACGCCAGTGTAATAGAGCTAGCTAAAGGGCATTATAATGAGGCGGCAATAATAACCAAAAATAAAGTCAGGATCATTGCTGAAGAAGGTGCGGTAATATTTGGTAAAGCAATAAACGGCAAAGGGGCATTGCTGATTACTGGTGATAATGTTTTAGTGCGAGGTCTTGAATGTCATTCGATAGAAGTTGCTGATGGTAATGGCGTTTGCGTCCGTTTTGAGGGCAGCGGAATTATTCTAGACAATGTTTATTTTCATCATGCTCAAGGCGGCTTTTTAGGTACGCCCAAAGGCGGGCTGATAAGTATTGTGAATAGTCGCTTTGAGTATTTAGGTAATAATGGCTTTTACCATGGCATTTATACATTGGAAAACACTGAACTTTATATAAAGAACTCGACATTTATTAATACATTTAATGCGGGCCATGAAGTAAAGTCTCGCTCAAGTAAAACAACCATTGAACACTCGATTATTGCTAACACGACAACACAAGACAGTCGATTAGTTGATGTGCCAAACGGTGGTGAGCTGATCATAAAGAATTCGGTGCTAATTGAAGGCCCATTTAGCGATAATTTTGACTTACTGAGCTTTGGTGTCGAAGGTCGAATTTATCAAGATAATAGTATTCTCATCGAAAACAACCTGATTATATCTGACAGAAATTCCGCAAATTTGATCGCCGTAGATGATGAGGTTGAGCAAAGTTCAATACAAAATAACTTTGTTGTCGGAGATATAGCAGGTATTGATAAGCAACTAAATGAGTGGTTTGCCACTCGCAGTGATTTTGGCCTGCCAAAAGCACCTAATATTCCAACGTTAAATACCAATTAGTTTGTTTTGTTTCTTTAAATGATATGTAAAAATAAGGTTATCTAATAAAAGGGTATTCGGTTTAGGGAAGAAAAATATGTCGCAGTTGTCCGTGAATAAAATAGCAATAATCGGGCTAGGTTACGTTGGCTTACCGCTAGCTGTAGAGTTTGGTAAAAAATTTAATACGGTTGGTTTTGATATTAACCAGCTTCGTGTAGACGAACTCAACGACGGCGTCGATCGCACCCATGAAGTGGACAGTGACGAGCTTAAAGAATCGAGTTTATTAGTCTGTACTACCGATAAAGAACTGCTTAAAGGTTGCGATTTTTACATTGTCACCGTACCAACACCGATAGATAAACACCGTCAGCCAGACTTAACGCCGCTACGTAAAGCATCGGAATTGCTTGGTAGTGTTATCGGTAAAGGTGCAACTGTTGTTTATGAATCAACTGTTTACCCAGGGGCAACGGAAGAAGATTGCGTACCTATTTTAGAGCGAGTTTCTGGCCTTAAATTGAATCAAGATTTCTACGCCGGTTATTCACCTGAGCGTATTAACCCTGGTGATAAAACTCACCGTTTACCAACTATCTTAAAAGTTACTTCTGGTTCAACGCCTGAAGTAGCTGATAAAGTTGACGCGCTTTACGCTTCAATTATTACTGCGGGCACTTACAAAGCGTCATCTATTAAGGTGGCAGAGGCCGCGAAAGTTATTGAGAATACCCAACGTGACGTCAATATTGCCTTGATCAATGAATTATCAGTGATTTTTAATAAGCTTGATATTGATACCTTAGAAGTGTTGGAAGCTGCTGGCACCAAATGGAATTTCCTGCCGTTTAGACCAGGTTTAGTCGGCGGCCATTGTATTGGTGTAGATCCGTATTATTTAACTCATAAAGCTCAGTCAGTCGGTTATCACCCGGAGATGATTTTGGCTGGTCGTCGCTTAAATGATGGCATGGGACATTATGTGGTTTCTCAGTTAGTTAAAGGTATGCTGAAAAAGCGCATACAAGTTGATCAGGCTAAAGTATTGGTAATGGGCTTAACCTTTAAAGAAAACTGCCCCGATCTTCGTAACACTAAAGTCATTGATATTGTAGAAGAATTAAAAGAATACAATGTCAATGTTGACGTAGTAGATCCACTTTGTGCTAGTGAAGAAGCACAAGCAGAATACGGTATAGAACTTATCGAATCACCAAAGCAAAATCATTATGACGCAATTATTTTAGCGGTTGCTCATAGCCAATTTAAAGCCATGGGGGTTGAAGCGATTCAAGCATTGGGTAAAAGCACGCATGTGTTATATGACTTGAAATGCATCTTACCTAAAGACTCGGTCGATATGCGTTTATAAACTAGGTGCGGTACAGGTAAAGGAAGTGAAATGAGAACGTTTGAAACGGTAAATAGTGAGTTAGTTGCTGCACCCAAAACTTGGTTAGTCACTGGGGTGGCTGGATTCATTGGGTCGAACTTATTAGAAGCATTGTTAAAACTGAATCAAACAGTCATAGGTTTAGATAATTTTGCCACAGGTTACCAACGTAACTTAGATGAAGTAAAAACCTTAGTTAGTGCTGAACAATGGCAGAAATTTACTTTTGTAGAAGGCGATATTCGCGATTTGGCGACTTGCCAAAAGGTTTGTCAAGGTGTTGATTATGTGTTGCATCAAGCGGCGCTAGGCTCTGTGCCTCGTTCATTGGCCGATCCAATCACCTCGAATGCTGCTAATGTTACTGGTTTTTTAAATATGCTAGAAGCGGCAAAGCAAGCACAAGTAACCAGCTTCACGTATGCTGCTAGTAGCTCAACTTATGGTGATCATCCGGCTCTGCCAAAGGTAGAAGAAAATATTGGCAAACCATTGTCGCCTTATGCAGTAACTAAATACGTGAACGAGCTTTATGCTGATGTTTATGCACGTGCTTATAACTTTAACTGTATTGGTTTACGTTATTTCAATGTGTTTGGTCGCAGGCAAGACCCAGATGGCGCTTACGCCGCGGTGATCCCAAAATGGACAGCCGCGATGCTCAAAGGCGAGCAAGTGTTTATCAATGGCGACGGCGAAACCAGCCGTGATTTTTGTTATATCGACAATACCGTACAAATGAATATTTTGGCGGCGACTTCACCTGAAGACGCAAAAAATGAAGTCTATAACGTTGCTCTGGGTGATCGCACCACGCTGAACGAGCTTTATGCGTCGATTAAAACAGCATTAAGTGATAATGGCATCCATATAGCGCTTGAACCTGAATATCGAGAGTTCCGAGCTGGTGATGTTAGACACTCACAAGCTGATATCACTAAAGCACAAACTAAATTGCAGTATTCACCTCAATACCGAGTTCAGCAGGGCATATTAGAAGCCATGCCTTGGTATTTGAATCACGTTTAACTTAAGTTAATTAGTTATTTAGGCGGACATGATGGTGTTGGCCTAAAGCTGATAAAACTCTCGATACCAACGCACAAAATTTTCTACGCCTTCATCAATGCTAGTTTGAGGGCGATAGTTAATCGCTGTAAATAAATCCTCAACATCAGCATAGGTTTGATAAACATCACCAGGTTGCATTGGCATCATGTTTTTAATCGCACTTTTGCCAGTGGATTGTTCAATGGCGTCGATAAACGATAGCAACTTAACCGGTGAGCCATGGCCAATATTGAATACTTTATAAGGTGCCGAGCTTTCGCTAGCGTTTCCTTGTTCAACTGACCATTCTAGTTTAGCCGATGGGATCACATCTTTAATGCGAATAATGCTCTCGACGATATCATCAATGTAAGTAAAGTCTCGGCGCATATCGCCGTTGTTATAAACATCGATAGGCTGGTCATTTAAAATAGCCTTGGTAAACTTAAATAACGCCATATCAGGGCGTCCCCAAGGGCCATAGACAGTAAAAAACCGTAGCCCTGTGGTTGGAATACCATAAAGATGAGAGTAGGTATGCGACATCAACTCATTGGATTTTTTGGTAGCGGCGTAAAGCGATACGGGGTGATCAACAGAGTCGCTAGTAGCAAAAGGCGTTTTATTATTTAAGCCATAAACTGAGCTTGATGAAGCGTAGACCAAATGCTCAATTTTGTGGTGTCGACAACCTTCAAGTATGGTTAAGTGCCCGACTAAGTTAGCATCGGCATACGCCATCGGGTTATCAATTGAATAGCGAACCCCAGCTTGGGCGGCTAGGTGGATTACTCGTTGGAAATCACCTTGTTCAAACAACTGAGCAATGCCTTGGCGATCCGCTAAATCAATTTTTTCAAAACTAAAGTTAGAGAGTTTATCGAGTAACGCGATGCGCGCTAGTTTTAGGCTAACGTCATAATAATCATTGAGGTTATCTATGCCAACGACCTCATGACCTTCTTCGCATAAACGCTGTGCGACGTGAAAGCCGATAAAACCTGCTGCACCGGTGACTAAATATTTCATTTTATGATTATCTCTAAGGTATGTTTTTCTAAAATTATCTTCTCTAAGATGCAGTGCTCTGCGATAGCTAATCTAAAGTGAGCTTTCTAGATTAGCGCTCGCTAACTCTTCTATTAAGGCTTAATAACACTTTCGCCACGACCAATGCCGTAATAAGTAAAACCTTTTTCTGCCATTAATGCCGGATCATAAAGATTACGGCCATCAACAATGACTTTATGATTTAATTGACTAGCAAGTAGTGCAAAATCTGGTGCTCGAAATTGGCTCCACTCTGTACAAATAACGAGGGCATCAGCATTATTTAGCGCAGATTCTTTAGTGCCGACTAATAGTAAGTCATCTCTTGAACCACAAATACGCTGACATTCTTCCATCGCTTCGGGGTCATAAGCTTGTACCTTCGCACCTGCCTGCCAAAGTGCTTGCATTAATACTAGTGAAGACGCTTCGCGCATATCATCCGTTTGTGGCTTAAATGATAAGCCCCATAACGCAATGGTTTTGCCCGCTAGATTGCCGGAAAAATACGTTGATAAGTTTTGGAATAGTTTTTGTTTCTGGGCAATATTTACCGTTTCAACGGCTTGTAGCAGCGCCGGAGTGTAGCCAATTTCATTCGAGGTTCTGATCAGTGCCTGTACATCTTTTGGAAAACACGATCCGCCATAGCCACAACCAGGGTAGATAAATTGATAACCGATACGACTATCTGAGCCAATACCGTGACGAACCGCTTCGATATCGGCACCTAAGCGCTCTGCTAAGTTTGACATTTCATTCATAAACGAAATTTTGGTGGCTAACATACAGTTTGCCGCATATTTTGTTAGCTCGGCAGAACGAACATCCATAAAAATCATTCGGTCGTGACTTCGGTTAAATGGTGCGTATAACTCTCGCATTGCCGTTTTTACTTTTTCACTGTCGGTACCGATAACGATGCGATCTGGTTTCATGCAGTCATTAACTGCTGCCCCTTCTTTAAGAAACTCAGGATTCGATACCACGTTAAAAGCCAAATCAAGCTCGCGAGATTGAAGTACCTGTAATATTGTGTCCGCAACTTTGTCAGCTGTGCCGACGGGTACCGTTGATTTATCAACAATGATTTTAGCCGAGTTCATGTGAGTGGCGATGGTTTTCGCTACCGCTAATACATATTTAAGATCGGCTGAGCCGTCTTCATCCGGCGGCGTACCTACTGCGATAAATTGAATATCACCATGTTCGACACCATAGCTGGCATCGGTGGTAAATTTTAAAAGACCATTTTGATAGGTTTCTTCAACTAATGACGTTAAACCGGGTTCATAAATAGGAATAATGCCTTTCTTTAAGTTTTCAACTTTTACTTCATCGACATCGACACATACAACATCGTGGCCAACAGAGGCAAGTACAGCGGCTTGTACCAATCCAACATAGCCAATACCAAAAACGGTAACTTTCATTCAATTATCCTTGTACGCTGAGCTTTTGCCGGCAATATTAACATTTATACTCTGCGCATAAAAAGAGTTAATTAAGCCGTTCTCTACTAGCCTTTATACTATTAACCACGCCGGTATTTGCTTTTTGAAATTTATTGGCATAGGGCACCGCAGAAATGCCGTGCAAAATAGCACTTAGTAATACTGTGTATACCACTACAACGCTGATATCCTCGCTATTTGGGATGTTGGCATTTAGCACAATAATGGCAAAAACTATGCTGGCAAGCCCCCGAGGCCCAAACCAACCAATAAATAATTTGTTATACCAAGGTTCTTTGGTGCCAATGAGAGAGACGAACACCGGCACAATTCGAACAAGGGTTAGGCTCAGCAAAGCATATAGCAATATTTGCCAATCAAATTGTTGTTTAATGGTGGTTAGCGCAAGGGAGCCAAACGTGATCCACGTAAGCATTGCCAGTAATTCACTGAAGCCTTCGGCACTTAACACTAACTCGTGGGTATGTTTTTTTGCGAGCACTCTAAATGTTATTCCTCCAACAAATGCCGCAATGTAACCGCTGCCTTCTAATGCTTGGGCTATGGAAAAACACAAAAACGCGATCATAATTACCGGCAGTTGGCGCCATATTTCATTGATCCATCTCTTACGCCAAGCAATTTTCACCACTTCTCCTGCCAAAAAGGTAACAGCTACACCGGTAAGCACGCCAATACCTACCTCAGAGATGAAATAACTGATGGCTAGTGTTAAACCGTTTTGATCACTATGGCTTTGTTGGGCTATAACGATTAACACCAATAACACAGGAACACACAAACCATCATTTAAACCACTTTCAACATTTAAGCTTTCTCTGATATGTTGAGGTACCGCTTTGTTGCCAAAAACAGCCTTACCTAACGCTGCGTCGGTTGCCGTTAACATGGTGGCAAGAATGGCTAGTTGTACCCATGAAAAGTGGGGAAAAATAAGCCAGCCGATCAAAGCTCCAGTGACAATCGTCAGTGGTAATGCGCACAATAATAACCTCAGCGGTATTTTTGCATATTTTCTTAAAATCGACGTGTCAGCATTGGTCGCATCTAAAAATAAAACTAATGATAATGTCAGATCAACTAAGAGCTTTAATTGCTCGCCTTTAAAGTCAAATTCTAATGACCCAATTTGTAGGTAATTGATTAGCATACCAAAACTGATAAATGCCATAGGGCCAGTAATGATGGTTTTTTCTAATCGGCTCGCAATAACACTGTAAAGAAAGCCAAATACAATTAGTAAGCTTAAGCTGATATACATTTTGCATCCTTTGCAGAATTTTGTTGGAGGTATTGCTAATTTAGGTCTATATAAACAAATAAATAATGATTCGTCACAAAATGCAAATTCTACAATTTGTTAACTATTTAATAGCAAACTGTCTACTAATTAGGTTAACGCATGCTAATATGGCATCACAAGAACAAATTAGTTTGCATTTGTTGAAGCTATATATTCTAAGCTAATGATACTTAAAGCTTTGTGTAATTTAAGGGAACACGTTTATGCATATTCAAAAACTGCTATTAATCAATGGTGCCTTGGCGTTAAGCTTTTCTGTTTACGCAAATGATGCATCCCAAGCTGGTGTTGAAAAGAATATTCAAGACTCGCTAGAAGTGTGTGTAATGGCGGCTTATAGAAATGGTGAAGACGAGCGGACTTTGGCTGAAATTAGGCAGCGCTGTGAATCATCAGAAGATGGCGAGACCATGATTGTTGAAGTTAAAACCGATGATGGTGAAATTCAGCCAGTCAAAGCGGGGGCAATATCTGAGCGCTTTATCCGAGAACGTCGAACGGAATTTGACCCTTATGTCATAACTCCGCATCGAATTAATTATATTTTGCCAGCCTATACCACTAACCGAATTAACAAAGAAGCTTATAGCTCTTACGGAAGCTTTAAAGACAACTTAGAAGATATTGAGTCTAAATTTCAGTTAAGTTTAAAAGTGCCGTTAAATTTCAATGACTTGTTATTTCCTAGAGATGGCTTGTACTTTGCGTTTACCATTCAGGCATGGTGGCAAATATATTCGCAAGGTATATCGAAACCGTTTCGCGAAACTAATTATCAGCCTGAATTTTTTTATCTCACCTCGACAAACTGGCACCCATTTGGTGGCAATGTCGGTCTTATGATGGGTATAGAGCATCAATCGAATGGCCGGGGACCACAATTATCGAGAAGTTGGAATCGGGTGTATGGCAATATCTTATTTGAGAAAGATAACTTTGCGCTATCGCTGAGACCTTGGGTGCGCTTGTCAGAAGATAAAAAAGTTGATGAGTTTGATACCAAAGGTGACGATAATCCGGATATTTTAGATTATATGGGGCATTATGAATTACATATGGCCTATAAAGCGGATAGTGTCGAATACAGCTTTTTAGGGCGACGTAATTTTGCTACTGATAATGGCTACGCTGAGCTAGCGATGACCTTTCCTTTTTGGGGTAAGTTAAGAGGCTACGCAACTATTTCTTCGGGTTATGGTGAAAGTTTAATTGACTACAATTATAGCCAAACGCGTGTTGGTATTGGTCTAGCGTTAAATAATATTTTGTAATGCTATTATTTGTCGTTACTTCTGTACCGTAGATTATTAACAAGCAATTAGGTAACAAAAAAGGCAGAAGCGTGATGTTTCTGCCTTTTTGTTAGCTAAGGGATTATTTCGGTTAGCCGGTGTTACGCATACCGGTAGCAATTCCTGTCATGGTCACCATCAACAATTGTTCACAAACTGGGTGTTCAGGTTGCTTACGCAAACGTTTAAGTGCTTCAATTTGCAATAAATGCAGTGGCAGCAAGTAGGGTTGACGCAATTGGAATGAGGTTAAATTCCATTGGTCGTTTTCCATGGTTTGGCTTTGGCCCAGCAAAGATAAAATGGTGGCTTTATCTGCGGTTAATTGCGAGCGCAATTGGTCACCTAAAGGTTGTAATGCTGGCGCCACTAAGCTTTGATCATAGAGTTTAGAAATATCTGTATTAGATTTTAAATACACCATTTCGGTAAGCGAAATACGTGCTCTAAAATATGGCCAATTTGATAGCATATCCTCTATAGTGTGATGATGCTGCTGTTTAAACTCAGCGATGGCTTGCCCAAGGCCTAGCCAACTTGGCACAACTAAGCGATTTTGACTCCAAGCAAAAATCCAAGGAATAGCGCGTAGCGATTCAATGCCACCATCGGATTTACGCTTGCTGGGTCTAGAGCCTAGCGGCAGTGAAGATAGCTCTTGCTCTGGCGTTGCCTGACGAAAATAAGTCACAAAATCTTCTTGATGACAAACATAGTCACGATAAATATCGCAACTTCTTGCTGCCATTTCGTCCATTAATTGGCGCCACTGTGCTTTAGGGGCAGGTTGGGGTTTAACTAAGCTGGCTAATATGGCACTGGCATACAAATGTAAGCTTCTAACCGCAAGGTTGGGTAAACCAAATTTATAACGAATGGTTTCACCTTGCTCTGTTACCCTCAAACCGCCTTCAAGCGTACCTGGAGGTTGTGAGGCAATTGCCGCATGAGCCGGCCCGCCGCCACGACCAATTGTACCACCGCGACCATGAAATAATTTTAATGTTACTGCATGGCGTTTTGCCACTGCCACTAAAGACTCTTGCGCTTGATATTGCGCCCAAGCCGCGGCTAGTACACCAGCGTCTTTAGCGGAATCACTGTAACCTATCATTACATGCTGATTGCCCAATGTTCGTTTAGCGTAATCTTGATCTGATAATAATTTATCAATAACGTCTGCGGCATTGTTTAAGTCATCCAGTGTTTCAAATAGCGGAGCAATTGGCATATCCCAAGTCACACCCGTTGCTTTCATTAATAAATTCACTGCCAGGACATCACTTTGATGACTTGCCATAGAAATCACATAAATACCGAGTACTTCTTTAGGCTGGCTGGCGATAAAGGCAAAGGTATCCAGCACTTCTTGCGTTTGTTCACTCCAGTGATGATCGGGTAACAGCGGTCTAGGATTATTAATTTCTTGCTGCAAAAACTCACAGCGTTGTTGTTCATTCCACGCAAGATAATCACCTAAATTCAGTGCGCTGACGATTTCACTGATTGCCTGATCATGAAACTCACTATGCTGGCGTACATCAAGCTTAACTAATGAAATGCCAAAACAATGCACCTTGCGAATCACATCAAGTAATAATGAATTTGCACTGCGATTTAAGCCTACTGACAATAGACTTTCTCGGCATAAACGTAGTGGCGTTAGTAACTCTTCAGGTTCGGCAATAGCTCCTTTGGTTTTGCCCTCTTTCAGTAAATCAATACTCTGCTCTAGCTTGCTAATGGTTTGTTTGAGGATATAGCGATAAGGACCAATGTTATTTTTGTCGGCTTGACTGAGTTCATCACTGGCTTTAGTCATTGATAGTTCTAAATAAAGCTGGTTAAAGTCTTCCAAGTACAACTCTGCAGCCATTAGCCTAGCTTGCAAAATTGCTTGCTTACTCAGTTTTGCTGTCACAAATGGGTTGCCGTCGCGATCGCCAGCCATCCAACTGGCCATGGTGATAGGTTTAGCGTCAAGTGGGAGTGGTTTCCCGCTTAGTTCTTGGCAGAGCTCGTCTAATTCGCGAATAAAGGTCGGTACTGCTTGCCATAAACTATTACTGATGGCATTTAAACCCCAGCGTGATTCATCAAGCGGTGTCGGGCGCTGTTGCCTAATTTCATTGGTACTCCATGCTTGTTCGATCAACTCTTCAATACGTTCATTACCTTCGGCGCCAGACTCTGCTAGTTGCTCAGCAATTTCATGATACTTGTGAATAAAGGTTCTTCTGTTTACTTCGGTTGGATGGGCAGTAAGTACTAACTCGATATGTAATTTATTGATGGCATCTAAAAACGCACTTCCATCGATATCGCCAAGTTGTTCTTTTAATGAAGCTAGCGGGTGCGGTAAGTCAAGCTCGGCTAAGCCTTGCTCACTAGCGGTATGTTGTTGCTCGGCAACATTGGCTAAATTAAGAAATTGACTAAAAGCGCGCGCATAAATCATCAATTTTTGTTCATCGCATGATTGAAAAATCGATTTAAGTTCGTCAACCGCATAGCTATCGTTGGCGACGCCATCTTTAGCCAGTAGACGTACGCGCTCAACGTTATCTAGCCACTGTTGGTCGTTTTCATTGGCAATGGTTTGCCCCAGAATTGCACCTAAGGCTCGAATGTTCTGTGAAATAGTTTCTAACATAGTCAGTCGCTCATTAGCGGATAATAATTAATCTAAAATTTATATTAGAAATTAAAATAAATAGAATCTAATATATATTTCTTATTTTTATCATAGATAAAATTCTATAGATGGCGATTAGGCACCCTACAATAAGACAGTTGCAATTGATTCAGGCGTTAGCACGCTATCAAAGTTTATCTTTGGTAGCGGAAAATCTATATATTTCACAGCCATCTGTGTCTATTCAGCTGAAAAACTTAAGTGAACTCATTGGTATGCCGGTGTATCAAATGCAGGGTCGAAAGGTTGAACTGACTGATGCCGGTCATGCGATATTGCGCAGTGCCAATCAGATTTTCCAATCACTAGATAATTTAAAAACTGATATCGATAACTTGCAGGGGGTAGTTACAGGTACGTTAACCCTGTCAGTTGTGACTACCGCTCAGTACTTCTTACCATTGTTATTAGCGGCATTTCATAAACGCTACCCGTTAGTGGATGTAAAACTGGAAATTGGTAACCGTGAAATGGTTTACTCACGACTGCGTGCGCATAGCGATGATTTTTATTTATTTAGCCAAATACCGCCGGATATCGAAGTCATAGAAACGCCTTTTTTATCGAATGAATTAGTGGTGGTGGTGCCAGAGCGTCACGAGTTAGCACTTCAACCTAAAATTAGTTTAGCGCGGTTAAGTCATTACCCGTTTATTCTGCGAGAACCTGGCTCTGGTACTAGAGAAGCGGCAGTTGCTTTATTCGAACAACATGGATTCAAGCTAAGAGAAAAAATGACTATCGCTAGCAGTGAAGCAATAAAGCAGGCGGTAGCTGCGGGGTTAGGAATATCTGTGTTAAGTCGTTACACCTTAGATTTTGGTTTTACCCCGGGGTTAAAAGTTTTAGAAGTGGAGCACTTTCCGGTTAGCAGCCAATGGCGTTTAGTGCAAAACGCATCAAAGCAGCAAAGCCTTTTAGCTAAGGCATTTCAGCAATTTATGTTAGAAAATGGCAATGAAATATTGGCGAATGCGGTGACCGAAAATAACACTCATCACTTTACACAAAATTTTTCAGGGTAAACAAGTCTTGCATATACATACAGTCTGTATATACTCACAGTAATACTGTATGGATATCAGGGGCACTATGAAGCCGTTAACGACACGACAATCTCAAATATTTGATCTCATTAAAGAAAAAATTGCTGAAACGGGTATGCCACCAACCCGCGCTGAAATTGCAGAGTTTTTTGGCTTTAAGTCAGCGAATGCCGCGGAAGAGCATTTAAAAGCACTGGCTAAAAAAGGTTACATTGAGATGTTACCTGGCACATCAAGAGGCATACGCCTAGCAGAAGAATTTATTGAAGAGTCAGGCTTACCGCTTATTGGCCGCGTTGCCGCAGGCGAGCCTATTCTCGCTCAAGAGCATGTCGAAGATCGTTACCAAATAGATGGAAATTTATTTCACCCTGCGGCAGATTATTTATTGCGCGTAAATGGTGAGAGTATGAAAGATATTGGTATTCTCGATGGTGATTTGCTTGCCGTTCATCAAACAACCGATGTTCATAATGGTCAGGTTATTGTTGCACGGGTTGAAGATGAGGTAACTGTTAAGCGCTTTAAGCGAGAAGGTAATATCGTCTATTTACACGCAGAAAATGAAGCTTTTTCTCCAATTAAAGTCGACCTTAGCAATCAGCATTTTAATGTTGAAGGAATTGCAGTTGGTGTGATCAGAAATGCTGATTGGATGTAACTAATTCGTTAATTAAATAATTATCTTGAAAAATTAAGCCAGTCATTTTGACTGGCTTTTTTATTGGCAAACTTTAAAAAACGTATCAACTAATAAAACATCGAATGCCAGATACTGCAGGCGTTTTGTTTAAAAATCATTCATTTCTACCTGTGAACTTTAGAGTTCCTACTCTACTGAAATTTAAAGAAAAATTTTAAATATTTAAAAATAAAGCACTAGACCTTGATTAAATTTTGAGTAATTCTAGGGTGGTAAGTGTACAAAAATAAAAAAATAATAATAACTGATGCGTATGCGCTAAACATCAAAGCATCAGCAAGCAATTAACAAGTATATGTAACGTTAGTGAGGCAACTCATTAACGCTTTTACTGTCTTTGTTATTCAACAGGGTAGAGGAGATGTCGAGTGAAGAGACGTAACCTAGGTTGGCTGTTTTTGGGAACCTTGCTTTCCAGTTCAGCTTGGGCGGAGATGGAGCTAAATCTAACGCGAGGTGTTACTAAAATTAGTAACGAGGTCTATGACCTGCATATGTTAATTTTTTACATATGTGCTGCTATTGGCGTTATTGTTTTTGGCGCAATGTTTTGGTCGATGGCGTTTCATCGAAAATCAAAAGGAGTCAAACCTGCAACTTTCCATGAAAGTACTAAAGTGGAAATTTTGTGGACAGCAATTCCTATCGTGATCTTAATCGCCATGGCGGTGCCCGCAACAAGCACCCTGATTGAGATGGAAAACAACGACAACTCCGATATTACTATTCAAGTCACTGGTTCACAGTGGAAATGGCACTATAAATATTTCGATCAGGGCATTGAATATTATTCAGTGCTGGCAACTCCTCGCGAGCAATATCATAATTTGTCGGGTGAAAGTGCTGCTAAAGGTGAACATTACCTGCTTGAAGTGGATAAACCGTTAGTGATTCCAATTAATAAGAAAGTGCGCTTTTTAATTACTTCTGATGACGTCATTCACTCTTGGTGGGTACCTGCTTTTGCGGTTAAACAAGATGCTAACCCAGGCTTTATTAATGAAGCTTGGACGATAGTGGACGAACCAGGTATTTATCGCGGCCAATGTGCAGAGCTTTGTGGTAAAGACCACGGCTTTATGCCAGTAGTAGTTGAAGTGAAAACCGAAGCAGATTATGCCGCATGGTTAGATGAACAAAAGCAGCTAATTGCTGACGCTAAGGCGGCAGAAGCCGCTTCACTAAACGCTGCGGCCTCGATGGAAGAACAAATGCAATTGGGTGAAACAACCTACAACGCCTATTGCGCAGCATGTCACCAACCTACAGGTTTAGGTTTACCACCAGCATTTCCCGCTCTCAAAGGCAGTGTTATTGCTACTAACAGCGATAAAGTTGCTGAGCATATTGGGATTGTGGTCAATGGTAAAAATGCCATGCCGCCGTTTGGTAAACAGCTGTCGCTTAGGGAAATTTCTGCAGTTGTGACCTATGAGCGTAATGCTTGGGGTAATAATACTGGACAAGTGGTACAAGCAAGTGATGTTAATGCTGTGGTTGGTGGTGCTTCAGCAGCAAGTTCTGCACCGCAAACCGTGTCAACGGCTGCAGCGGCCTTTGTTGAAACCGTTGAAGAAGTCACCGTCGAAGTGGTTGAAACTGTCGAGCAACAAGCGCAAGCACTTACTGAAGATTTAACTAAAACTTACAGCTTAGAAGAAATGATGGCCAAAGGTGAGGCGGTTTACGCCAAAGCCTGCGTCGCATGTCACCAGCCTACTGGTGCTGGGATACCACCAGCATTCCCATCGTTAGTGGGAAGCCCAATAGTCAAGGGTGACGTTAGTGCGCATATCGATATTGTGGTTAATGGCAGTAAAAAGAATCCGGCGATGCAAGCGTTTGGTAGTCAATTAACCAAAACTGAAATCGCCGCGGTGATTACTTATGAGCGTAACGCTTGGGGTAATAGCAGTGGACAAGTGGTGCAACCCGCTGACGTTGATGCAGCAAGTGGCAAGTAGGGAGGATTTGAGATGACAACAGATGTAATACACGATACTGACCACCATGACGATGCGCATCACGATCACAAGATGACTGGCATAAAGCGTTGGTTATATACCACCAATCATAAAGACATTGGTTCAATGTATTTGTGGTTTGCCTTTATTATGTTCTTAATTGGTGGGGCTATGGCGATGGTTATTCGCGCAGAGCTCTTCCAACCAGGTTTACAAATTGTAGAGCCTGATTTTTTCAACCAAATGACCACGGTTCACGGTTTGATCATGGTATTCGGTGCCATTATGCCCGCGTTTACTGGCTTGGCAAACTGGATGATACCCATGATGGTTGGCGCACCTGATATGGCGTTACCTCGGTTAAACAACTGGAGCTTTTGGATTTTACCATTTGCCTTCACCATACTATTGGCGTCGTTCTTTATAGGTGCCGGTGCACCAAACTTTGGTTGGACTTTCTATGCTCCGCTTTCAACCACATACAGTAATGGTAGTACCGCATTTTTTGTATTTGCCGTACATATTATGGGTATCTCATCGATTATGGGGGCGATTAATATTGTCGTTACCATAATGAACATGCGCGCACCAGGCATGACCTACATGAAAATGCCGTTATTTGTGTGGACCTTCTTTATCACGGCTTACTTGTTAATTGCGGTAATGCCAGTGTTAGCGGGTACCGTCACTATGGTATTAACCGATACCTATTTTGGTACCAGCTTTTTTGATGCGGCAGGCGGCGGTGATCCGGTCATGTTCCAACACATATTCTGGTTCTTTGGTCACCCAGAAGTTTACATCATGATCTTGCCAGCATTTGGTATTGTCTCAACGACCATTCCTACGTTTTCGCGTAAACAATTATTTGGCTACAGCTCGATGGTGTATGCAACCGCATCAATAGCGTTTTTATCGTTTATTGTCTGGGCTCACCATATGTTCACAACCGGTATGCCGCTGGCTGGCGAGTTGTTCTTTATGTACTGCACCATGTTAATTGCTGTGCCTACTGGCGTTAAGGTCTTTAACTGGGTGGCTACCATGTGGCGTGGCGCCATTAGCTTTGAAACGCCAATGTTGTTCTCGGTGGCATTCGTCATTTTGTTTACCATCGGCGGCTTCTCTGGCTTGATGTTAGCAATGACACCGGTGGACTTCCAATATCATGATACCTACTTTGTGGTCGCGCATTTCCACTATGTATTGGTAACAGGGGCGTTATTTTCAATATTCGCTGGTGCTTATTACTGGTTACCGAAATGGACCGGTCACATGTACAACGATACCTTGAGTAAGTGGCACTTCTGGTGTTCGCTAATTTCAGTGAACTTATTGTTCTTCCCAATGCATTTCTTAGGATTAGCGGGTATGCCGCGTCGCATTCCTGATTATGCCTTGCAGTTTGCTGACTTTAACAAGTGGGTCAGTATCGGTGGTTTTGCCTTTGGTTTATCGCAGCTAATTTTCTTAGTGGTAGTGATCAAATGTATCAAAGGTGGCGAAAAAGCGCCGGCCAAGCCGTGGGAAGGTGCCGAAGGTTTAGAATGGACAGTGCCGTCGCCTGCGCCGTATCACACCTTTGAAAAACCACCTAAGGTTGATTAAATGATTGGTTGCGTTGTGATTTCGCTTACTTCTTCGTTGAATGTACTCATGTAGGTTACTATATTCCGTGCATTCGCCTTGAGTTAAACGAAATCACTTAACAACCAAAACATTTAATAATTGAAGAAATAAGAAAGAGGATGCGCGATGACAAAAACACCTGAGCAAAATATTCAAAAAACTGTGAAAAAACTCGTACTTGTAGTGTTTGCGATGTTTGGTTTTGGTTTTGCGATGGTGCCTTTGTATGACGTGTTTTGTGATATCACCGGATTAAATGGCAAAACGGCTGATACTGCTGCCCAAGTTAATGATAAGGGTATTGATGAAAGCCGCGAGATCACTGTGCAATTTATCAGTCATCTCGCAAAAGGCATTCCATGGCAGTTTGAGCCGATGATAACAGAAATAAAAGTCCATCCAGGTGAAATGAAATTAGTGAAGTTCTACGCTAAGAATGAATCAACCAGAGATATTATTGGCCAAGCAGTACCATCGGTTTCACCGGGGCAAGCGGCACTTTATTTTCAGAAAATAGAATGCTTTTGCTTTAACCACCAGCCGTTAAAAGCAAACGAAGCGGTGGAAATGGCCTTGCAGTTTTATGTTGATCCGGAACTGCCTGAACATATTTCAACATTAACATTATCTTATACGCTGTTTGATATTACCGCGAGCGTTGAGTCTTAGGCGTTAAATACGCTAGAACAGGGGAATAACGATGACAACAAAAGAATATGAAAGTTATTACGTACCAGCACAAAGCCACTGGCCAATCGTTGGTGCAATTGCACTGTTTTTAATTGCGATAGGTGCGGGTAAATACGTATCAACACTTGCTAGCGGCGAAACTAGCTGGGGCGGCTGGGTATTAATTATTGGTATCAGTTTAGTTATTTACATGGTCTATGGCTGGTTCAGTAATGTGATTGAAGAGTCGATGTCGGGTAAATACAGTGCGCAAATGGACCATTCATTCCGTCAGGGCATGAGTTGGTTTATCTTCTCTGAGGTAATGTTCTTTGCTGCATTTTTCGGTGCATTATTCTATGCCCGTATGTTTGCTGTGCCTTGGTTAGATGGCGCAGGTAATAATGCGATGACCGGTGAAGTATTATGGCCTGAATTTACTGCCAGCTGGCCATTATTAAAAACGCCTGATGGCACGGAAAGCGGAACCATTGGTTGGTATGGTTTACCGTTGATCAATACCATTTTGTTATTAACGTCTTCGGTTACCGCGCACTTTGCTCATGTCGCATTAGAGCAAGATAAGCGACCGCAATTAAAAATGTGGTTAGGTTTAACCATTTTACTGGGGGTTACTTTCCTATTCTTCCAAGTACAAGAATATGCACATGCATACTCTGAAGAAGTGAAGCTGTATTTAGATAGTGGCATTTACGGTAATACGTTCTTTATGTTGACCGGCTTTCATGGCATGCACGTAACGTTGGGCACCATTATGTTAATTGTGGTGTTTATGCGGGTGTTGAAAGGACACTTTACTCCGAAAAACCACTTCGCTTTTCAGGCGGCAAGCTGGTACTGGCACTTCGTCGATGTTGTGTGGGTGATGTTATTTGTTTTTGTCTACATTTTGTAAGTAGGACATTGAAGCTAAAGCAGTTGAAGGTGAAAAGGCCTTCAACTGCTTGACTGACTAAAACGGGGTTGGATGTGGGGTAATTACCCCAGTGAGAATACCTAATAGCAGCAGTAACACAATAACAACCGATGTCATTACCCGTCGGCCAATATATTTCGACATACTTGGTTGATTCGGATCACCTTTATTCATCATTACTAATGCTTTGAATAAGTTGTAAATCATAAAGCCTAGTAATCCGACAATGACTATTTTAATAAACATACGATGTCCTAAATAGAATCTATGAAGCAGCAATTCAACATTAATCGCGTTTTAGCAGCATTAAATTGGCGCTGGTGTGTTGTTACCTTGCTGGTTTTTGCGTTGTTAATCAAGCTTGGTGTTTGGCAAATGAATCGAGCTCAAGAAAAAGAGCAGCGCCTGACCCATATCGCAAGTTTAATAGGGAATGATTTTGAGCGCTTAGATGTTGTATTAACACAATTAACTGAAGCTGAGTCACAAAACGATCAGCCGGTATCAATAATCGGCAATTTTGACCCTAATATTCTGATTTTGAAAGATAATCAAACCTTTAATGGCCAGTTAGGATATCGGGTTTATCAAGTGTTTTATCATCAAGATAAACAGGCGGTGTTAGTGAATTTAGGTTGGATAGCGGGTAGTCGCAATCGAGGAATATTGCCGGATATTGAGCCGATACAAGGGCAATTCACCTTAAAAGGTCATATTCGCTATATCGAAAAAGGCATTGAGCTTGTTGCGCAGCAATATGACCTTGTAACTCTGCCACTGCGCGTTCAACAAATTGATATTGCAAAATTGAGCGGATTATTTTCTATACAGCTATTGCCCTTTGCAATTTACTTAGATAAAAATGAACAGGTAGGCTATCAAAAAAATTGGCAGCCAGTGGTCATGCCGCCAGAGAAACATCGAGGATATGCGTTTCAATGGTTTAGTTTAGCAATTGCTTGGCTGGTGTTGATGATTGTTGCTGCGATAAAAAATAATAAAAAGGCCAATATTTGATGACAAATAACCAACAACAGACCAATACGCGGTCGGGGCGCAAACACTTTATTATGGTGTGTGTTGCCTTTATTTTACCGATAGTGCTGGCGAAATTCGCGCTGGAACAGCAATGGTTTAATTATGGCGTTACCAATCAAGGCACCTTACTTGATGAGCCAGTTTCTCTTAGTCAGTTATCACTTGAACATATTCAACCAGATAAACATTGGCTTCTGGTGTTTAACCAACCGCAAGATTGTCAAAAAAGTTGTATTCAAATCTTACATGCGTTGACCAATACTTATACTGCTTTAGGCAGTGAAAAACCTCGGGTGACCTCAGTGTTGTTAGCCCAAAATCATACAATAGAAGACAGCGAGTTAAGCCAGTGGCAAGTCTATGACAACACCACTGTTGGTCATCCCGCGTTAACTGCTGGCACCGTGTTTATTGTCGATCCGTTAGGCAATGTTGTATTAACGCACCCATACCCAGCATCTGCTGAACAACTGCCTGCTTATGGTAAGGCAATACTGGCTGATTTAAAGAAATTACTTAAATATTCAAGGATAGGTTAACGATGTTGAATGTAAGACGTTTAGTTGTCGTCAGTATTCTGTTGGCGCTTATTGTGGTCAGTTTAGGCGCTTATACCCGCCTTACTCATGCAGGTTTAGGCTGTCCAGATTGGCCCGGTTGTTACGGCCATCTTGATGTGCCAAAAACTGAAGCCGAAATATTAAAAGCTGAACAGGCATTTCCTGATAGTCCTGTTGAGGCACATAAAGCATGGAATGAAATGATCCATCGCTATGCCGCAGGAACACTGGGGTTACTTATCCTTGCAATTACGGTTATTTCGTATCGCCGCCGCCATCACGGCACACCGGTATTTTTACCGTTTACTATATTGTTTGTGGTCATTTTTCAAGCAGTGCTTGGCATGTGGACGGTAACGATGAAGTTGATGCCGGTTGTGGTGATGGGGCATTTGCTTGGGGGCTTTTTGACCTTATGTTTATTGTTTCTGTTGTATCTACGACTAACGCCGTATCGTGTACCAGGCGGTGATTGGTCGATTAAAAGGTATGCTAAGTTTGGTTTATTTGGTATTGCGTTATTGGCTGGGCAAATTGCTTTGGGGGGCTGGACGTCATCAAATTATGCGGCACTACAATGTACAGAATTACCGATTTGCCAAAGTGGCTGGCTTGAACAACTAACCTTTGAAGACTCGTTTGATTTAATTCCACCGCATCGGGATAGTTATGAATATGGTCATCTCGATCATGATGAACGTGTCACCATTCATGCCATGCATCGTATTGGCGCCATTATCACGTTTTTATATTTAGCATGGTTGGCAGTTAGTGTGATGCGGAAATCGCAATCATCATTCTTCAAGCAGTTACCGGTATTATTATTGACGGTGCTAGTTATTCAAGTTGGGTTAGGGGTTAGCAATATCGTCTTCTCTTTGCCGCTGGCAGTTGCCGTCAGCCACAATGTTGTCGCCGCGTGCTTAATGTTGACCTTGATATGTTTAACCTACAGTTTAAAACGAAAAATCTAGGAGGTAATCATGCCTAAAGCTGCTGTGCTCACTCAAAATGCCACTATTAGTAGTCAGCCTTTGTGGCGTGATTATTATGAAATTACTAAACCTAGGGTTGTTGCCTTATTGGTATTAACCGCGTTAGTTGGCATGTGCCTGTCAATACCTGGCATT
This sequence comes from Colwellia sp. MEBiC06753, assembly GCF_053470325.1. NCBI lineage: Bacteria > Pseudomonadati > Pseudomonadota > Gammaproteobacteria > Alteromonadales > Colwelliaceae > Colwellia > Colwellia sp. MEBiC06753. The sequence continues at coordinate 140,994 of NZ_JBQMTM010000008.1, forward strand.
GTCCCTTGGCAGCTATTAATTCCAGCAATGCTTGGTATCGGTATGTTGTCATCCGCTGCTGCTGCCATTAATCATATTGTTGATCAGCGAATTGATTCTGAAATGGGGCGCACACACAATAGGCCGCTACCCAATGGCCGTATTAGCCAAACGGGTGCCGTTACTTTCGCTACCGGCTTAGCGATAATTGGCTTCGCGTTATTATATGGTTTGGTAAATCCGTTAACTGCGTGGCTGACGTTAAGTGGCCTGGTTGGCTATGGTTTTATTTATACCATGTACTTAAAGCGAGCGACGCCGCAAAACATTACTATTGGTGGTTTAGCGGGCGCAATTCCTCCTTTATTGGGGTGGACGGCTATGACCAATGAAGTGCATCCACACGCCTTATTATTGGTGTTATTAATTTTTACTTGGACACCACCGCATTTCTGGGCGCTGGCAATTCACCGTAAAAATGACTACGCCAAGGTTAATATTCCCATGTTACCTGTGACTCATGGTGTTGAATTTACCAAAACTCAAATTTTGCTTTATACCGTGTTACTGTTCGTTGTAGGTTTATTACCGTATTTAGTCGGGATGAGTAATTGGTTGTACTTGATTGGCGCCGTAGCGTTAAACCTAGTGTTTTTCATCTATGCGTGGCAGTTGAAATTTAATGCTAATGAACAGACAGCGATGGCGACATTTAAATTTTCTATTATTCATTTAATGTTATTATTCATCATCTTATTACTCGATCATTATTTATTACCGGTTGCCTAATGAATAAATTGCTTTACTTAATTGTTGCTGTCGTTGCTTTAGCTTGTGGCGGTTGGATGTATGCGACATTGTCGCAACCGGATATGCCGAAAACTGCTCTGTATTATAGCCAAGCAAGAACCATAGAGCCTTTCACTTTAACCGATCATCATGATCAGCCTTTTACTAAGCAAAATTTAACGGGTAAATGGTCTTGGGTTTTCTTTGGCTATACCTCGTGCCCAGATGTCTGCCCAACAACCTTGCAGAAATTGAATTTTATTTATGACGAATTAAAAGCGATTGCTAATAATAGCCAAGTGTTATTAGTGTCAGTCGATCCTAATCGCGATACTACAGAAAAGCTGGCGCAATATATCGGTTATTTTAATCAGGAATTTATCGCGCTAAATGCCGATCACAGCGTGCTGTTTCCATTTGCGCGTAATTTGGGGCTAATGTACGCGATAGCGGATGATACCGAGCAGGAAAATTATCTAGTTGATCACAGCGCATCAATTGTTTTGATTAACCCAGAAGGTAAAATTGCCGCTATATTTAAGCCTGAAATCGTGTTGGGCGAAGTACCGACCATAGATGAAGAAGATCTACTGGCTGATTTCGCCCGAATCGTGGCTTTGTAATAAGTGCATGAGTTACAGCGGGTACCAGCTGTTATTTTTATTCAAAATAAACCAAGGTTTTGAATACCAATAATAACGTCCAGATTTTTCGAGACTAGGCGCAGTGCAGTTACAACGAATTCTGCCAACAGGTAAATCACCATTAAAGTTAATGGTAAACTGGCTGTCACTGAGCCATTCAATATTTTGCTTACCTAGCCCAGAAACGTAACAGTTAAGCTGCGATTTATTAAAGTCATCAACCGTTATATCAAAGGTCACTGAGTTTATTTCACCAAATTTAGCTATGGTCTGGCTGTCCTGTTCAGCTGGGCTCATTTCTAGTGGCAGAGAGTTGATTTTGTCACGCAAGCTAGACATATTGTCGTAAGGCTTTGACGCCGGAAAACGAGGAATTGCGCTTAAGTCGGTATGATTGCCAACTGCACCAGATTGCTGAGAAAAACCGATAAATTGATTGCCGGTTAACCATTGCTGTATGGCTGGGGTATATTCGCCGTAGGGGTAAGCAAAATAATGAAAACTTTGACCAACGTTTTCTTTCAACATTGATTCTGCTTTCATTAAATCATGCTCATATTGCGCTAACCACATATCTTCAGATAAGCCGTCAGGTGTGCGCGTTAAAGAATGATGGTCATAGCCGTGGTTGGCGATTATTGCTCTATTTTTCGCCATATCACCTAGTTGTCCCCAACTCATAAACTGGCCGCTCACTTTATTGATGGTGCTGGGATTTACAAAAACGGTATAGGGATAACCGAATTGATCTAAGAGCGGTTTGCCGTTGGTGTAAATATTGGTATAGGCGTCGTCAAAGGTAATGGCGACGGTTTTATCAGGCAAAGGTTGTTGCTGTTTAATGGAATCAACAATGGTTGAAAGCGGTACAACATTGAAATTATTGTCGCGTAAATACTGTAAATGCACTTTAAATTGTGTAGGTGAAATGCTGGTGCTATCGGGTGTTTCGTCACTTACATGGTGATATTGTAAAATCACCGCAGACACAGCGACTTTTATCGAGATAAAATAACAGATTAATAAAAAGAATAAACGCGTCGAAAATTTCATAACATCAGAATAACTCGTGGCATATTAGCTTATAAGGTAGCGTGTTTCGGGATAAATCTCCATGTTGTTGGCTTGTAGGTGACCCGAATTTTCTATTGATGAGTAAAGATTTCAGTGAAAAAAATAGATAAACAAATTATCGCGTTAGCTATTCCTATGATCCTATCGAATATCACAGTGCCACTTTTAGGCTTGGTTGATACGGCGGTAATTGGTCATTTATCTCATGCCTATTTCTTGGGTGGTAGCACAGTCGGTGCCATGATCATCACTTTTATAACTTGGCTTTGTGGTTTTTTACGTATGTCGACCACGGGCTTGTCCGCACAAGCACTTGGCCGAGAAGACAGCACCGAAAGTGTCTTGGTTTTAGTGCGTGGTTTATTGGTGGCATTCGCCATCGGTATTGTGCTTATTTTATTGCAAATACCTTATATCGACTTAGCGTTATATTTAGCTGGTGGTAGTGAACAAGTGCAGTTTTATGCGCGTCAATATGCTGAAATTCGAATCTGGGGCTTACCAGCAGCCCTAGCAAACATCGTTATTTTAGGCTGGTTGCTTGGCCAGCATAAAGCGAAAGCTGTTATGTGGCTGTTGGTGTTAATAAACGTAATTAATTTAGCGTTAGATTTGTTATTGGTGGTGGTATTTGATTGGCAGGTGCAAGGAGTGGCGACAGCGACATTGATCGCGGAATATACCGGGTTGATAGCGGGTATCTACATCATTAAGCGCTTATTAACAAATAGTACCACTCATCAGTATTTGGCAGCTATTAAGGAGAAATTGGTTCACCTGCAAGAATTACAGGGGTATTTCCGCCTTAATCGCGATATTTTGATTCGTACTTTATGTCTCGAACTCTGTTTTGTTTTTATCACTTTTCAAGGTGCTAGGCTTGGTGACAATATTGTTGCCGCCAATGCTATTTTAATGAATTTCTTATTACTCATTTCTTTTGGTTTAGACGGTATTGCGAATGCGGCGGAAGCATTAATAGGTAAAGCTCACGGTCAAGGTAAGCAAACAGAGCTAACACAAGTCGTGACCCGTACCACTATTTGGACCCTAGGGTTTGCGTTGCTTTATAGCTTATGCTTCTTACTCGCGGGTGAAATGCTGATTGCTATGATCACTGATTTGCCCAGTGTTAAGATAGAAGCAAATCAGTATTTATTTTGGGTAGTGCTATTACCCATTATCAGCTGCTGGTGCTACTTATATGATGGTATTTATATAGGTTTAACCCGAGCAGATATTATGCGAAATAGTATGTTGGTCGCGACATTCACGGTATTTTTTCCATTATGGTGGCTATTTAGTGATTACCTAAATCACGGTTTGTGGTTGGCATTTTGTGGGTTTATGTTGGCTAGAGGGGGCACTTTAGGCTGGCATTTATATCGGCGATTACTTTGATAGATTTAAGTTGTTTAAGACAATAACAAGCCGACAGAAAGTCGGCTTGTTAACGAGATAAGCTATTAGGTTAAACTACTAGGTATTAATAATAAGAGTGCTCACCACGTTGGTGTTCGGTCATATCGCGAACACCTTTAATTTCATCACCCATTAATGCTAATAATTGGCTTTCAATACCATCTTTAACCGTGACATCAATTTGACTACAACCATTACAGCCGCCACCAAATTGCAGCACGGCGTAACCATCTTCGGTAATTTCCATTAAGGTACATTCACCGCCATGACCGGCAAGCTGCGGGTTAACCTCTGCTTTAAGGAAGTAATCTACTCGCTCAAATAATGGTGCATCGTCTGACACTTTTTTCAATTTAGCATTTGGTGCTTTTAACGTAAGTTGCGAGCCCATTTGGTCGGTCACAAAGTCAATTTCAGCTTCTTCTAAAAATGGCTTACTTTCTTCATCAATATGAGCCGAAAAACCATTGAATGGTAAAACGATATCGGTGTCTTCAGCAGCATCTGGTGGACAATATGAAACGCCACATTCGGCTTGTGCCGTACCAGGATTCACCACAAACACGCGAATATTCGTGCCTTCAGCTTGCTGTGAAAGTAACTTGGCGAAATGGGCTTGTGCTGATTCTGAAATACTGATCATGGGTAACTCACTTTAATAATGTCGAATGCATACCTGAGTAATTTAGTCAGGTATGGCTATTTTACTCTGCTGATGTTGATTAGGCTAGTGCTATGCTAAGGAAATGCATTTTTCAGCATGCTTTAATAATTTCTACTAGTGCCTAATCTCAGAGTTTGATAGTTTTAATAACAATTAAATTGGGGACAGCTAGATGAATTTTCAACAGTTTTTAGCTGCATGTGTGTTGTTTTTATCAACGCAGCTTCATGCCGCTTCGTTAAGTTACTTTTTAGGTAATGAGCAAAATTATAATGTAAATACGGTTAAGCCAGCAGAGGTGTTAGGTTTTGATATTGGTGATCGTCATGCCAGACATGACCAATTAGTTGATTATTTAACCACACTTGCAGCGGGCTCCGATCGTATTATCGCCAAAGAAATAGGTCGTACTTATCAGCATAGAAAACAATTATTACTGACTATTTCTTCACCACAAAACCTCGCTAATTTAGATAATATTTTGGCAAAGCGCAGCGAAAATCCAGCTGATACCAATTTGCCAATTGTCGTCTGGCTCGGTTATAGCGTACATGGTGATGAGATCAGTGGTGCTCATGCGGCTATGGTGGTGGCCTACCATTTAGCAGCGTCAACCAATGTTCAAGTAAAACAATTATTAGATGATGTGATTGTGGTGATGGAGCCGAGCATTAACCCTGATGGCATGGATCGATTCGCCAATTGGGTTGCAACTTTTGGTTCAGAAACTGCTAATAGCGATCCTAATCATATTGAGCATCACCAAAATTGGCCTACGGGTCGCACTAACCATTATTGGTTTGACTTAAATCGTGACTGGTTGTTATTAACTCAGCAGGAAAGTGTTAATCGCTTAAAAGCTTACCACCAATATCAGCCGAATGTCTTAGGTGATTTTCACGAAATGGGCGCGAATAGCAGCTACTTTTTCCAGCCTGGTGTGCCAACTCGAACTAACCCAATTACGCCAGCAGCCAATACAAAACTTACCCAAGCAATTGCACAATACCACGCTAAAGCACTGGATACCGAAAACCGCTTGTACTACAGCGAAGAAAGTTTTGACGACTTCTATTACGGCAAGGGTAGTACCTATCCGGATGTAAATGGTGGTGTTGGTATTTTGTTTGAACAAGCCAGTAGTCGTGGTATGCAACAAGAAACTATTAACGGATTACTGACCTTTGAATATGGCATTAAAAATCATGTACTAACTTCGTTATCTACCCTTGAAGGGGCATGGAATTTACGTAAAGAGTTAGCTGATTATCGCAAAGATTTTTATGACTCAGCGATTAAGCAAGCGAAAAAAGAAAAGTTTGTTGGCTACCTTTTTCATGAAGATAAAGATATCAGCCGTTTAAATCTATTTTTGTCTAAGTTAAATCAACACCAAATTGAAGTGTACTCGTTATCCGAAGACTTTCGTTTAAATACTCAAGTATACCCAGCTAAAAATAGTTATTTTGTGCCGTTGGCGCAACGTCAATATCGTGTGATTAAAGCCCTATTTAGCCAACAAACAGAATTTAACGATAATACCTTTTACGATGTATCTGGCTGGACATTGCCTTTGGCGATGAATATTGAATTTAGTGAAGTTCAAAGAACATGGGGCTTAAAGTTAGCAACTGCAGCTTGGCGTCCTGAATTTAGCAAAGCTCAAAATAATGTAGCACCAGCATACGCTTACGCCATTGAATGGCATGATTATTTTGCGCCTAAATTATTGAATAAATTACTGGCCAACGGCATTAAAGTGAAAGTCGCGACCAAAGCCTTCAGCAGTGAAGTTAATGGGGAGTTAACTCAATTTCAACCCGGCACTTTGGTTATTCCGGCAGGTATTCAACAAGCGTCACTTTGGCAAGAGCTTATCAAGCAGCTAAGCGTCAACACAACCGCATCGATTGTGCCTATTAGTACTGGGCTTACACCATCAGGAATTGATTTAGGCAGCAATTCATTTCGTGTTGTTGAGCCTGTTAAAACATTATTAATAGGCGGAAAAGGAGTTTCTCAGTACGAAGCTGGTGAAATTCGTTATTATCTCGATCAAGAGCTAGAAATACCGGTGACGGTTATTGAGAAAAGCCGGATCGGGAAAATAGATTTAACGCCATACAGCCATATTATCTTCGTTGACGGTGACTACAGTGACTTAACGAAGAAGTTTCAAACAAAATTAACAACATGGTTAAAAAATGGTGGTGTGGTGTTTGCTCAAAAACGAGCAGCCAGTTGGCTAGCAGACAAAGAAATTTTAAAGACTAATTTCGTCAGTAAATCGCAAATCAACCAGCTATTTGATACTGAGAATTTATCTTACGCAGATAAAGAAGCGCTATCTGCGCGCAAATTAATTGCTGGTACTATCTTTGAAGCTGATGTTGATTTAAGTCATCCGCTAATGTTTGGTTATCAAAGAAGTAAGTTACCGATCTTTAAAAACAGCAATCTGATTATGGAGCGATCAAAAGTACCATTTTCAACTGTGGCAAAATTTCCAGAAAGTCCTTTGTTAAGTGGTTATAGCGACAAAAACTTAGTCAACAGGTTAGCTCATAATGCCTCTATTGTTGCTCATAATGTTGGCGAGGGGCGGGTTATTGCTACCACTGAAATTTTAATCTTCAGAGGGTATTGGCAAGGAACGTCTAAAATCCTAGCGAATAGCTTATTTTTCGCGAAAGCTTTTAATGTTCCTGCAAGTAATTAAGCACTTATTGCTAAAGTAATTAGTGTTATTGATTGCGCATTAGCCGCCTTTAATTGGCGGCTAATTTCGTTGGCGGTTGCGCCAGTGGTGACGATATCGTCAACCAGCCAAACATGTTTTCCTTGCAATATATTCTGATCAACTACAGTAAAACATCCTTTTAAGTTTTTACGCCGTTGTTTACCTGATAAATGCGCTTGAGCACGGGTTTTCTGATGACGAACAATAACGTCATTATTAACGGAAATACCTAGTATTTTACTCAGTCTATTCGCTAATAACTGACATTGATTAAAACCCCGCTGTTGCCATTTATTGATGTGAATAGGAACCGGTATTATTAAATCAGGTGGTGTTAATATTTGATTTTGTATCAATGGTAATACTTGGTGTTCAAGTAAACGGTTACACAGAGCACCATATCTTAGCTGTCGATGATATTTATATTGGGTCAACCATTGATTAATCGGATATTGATAAGGTGTAACGCTGATCAAATGGTCGAATTTACATTGGCGAAACAAGCGATAAATTTCTGGGCGATTAAGCAGGTCGCCAGCCCAATCCGTTAAGGAAAACTGTGGAATGACCGCCAAGCAATGTTGGCAGATGACATCCTCACCCTTGAGCGCTTGATCACAGATTTCGCAATAATTAATTTGGCTAATTAGCTGTTTACACCAGTTAACTAGGCGCGGGTGACTGATGATAGGCAATCCTTTGCATTTCATTGTTATTCAATTGCAGTTTTCGATAAACTAGCGCCAATATTTTATTCTGTATTTAAAGCATGGCACATAGGTTAAATTTTACGAGTTTTGGTCAAGGGCAAACCATTGTTCTGCTTCATGGCTGGGGATTAAATAGTGGCGTTTTTCAACCATTGGCGCAGGCTTTAGCTAAGCACTTTGAAATTATATTGGTTGATTTACCAGGTTATGGTAGCAATGTTAATCACTGCCCAAAGGAATATTCGCTGGAAAATATTGCGGACTTAATTGTTAACTCAGTAGCGAAGCCAGCAATTTATTTAGGTTGGTCATTAGGTGGGCTAGTGGCAACTGAAATCGCGCGTAAAAATAGAGAGCACGCTGTGCACGCGTTAATTACCGTAGCTAGTTCACCGTGTTTTCAGCAACAAGAACATTGGCCTGGCCTAAAACCAGAGTTGTTAACTTTGTTTCATCAACAAATTGCTCAAGATATTGAAAAAACGCTTAATGGATTTCTGAAAATACAAGCAATGGGCAGTACACATATCAAAGAAGATATTAAGCAAATTCAACAATTAGTCATGTCTGGTCCACTGCCTAGTAGCTTTGCACTTGATGAAGGCTTGTCCTTATTGTCTAACATAGATTTACGACAAATATTAAATACTATTGACCTGCCATTTTTGCGCATTTATGGAAAAATGGATGGCCTTGTACCTAAAGCGGTGATTGATAAAATTGACCAATTGGCACCTAATAGTGAAAGCATCACTCTTGAAAAAGCATCGCATGCGCCTTTTATTTCTAATTTTCATCAATTTACCGAGATTTTAGTTGATTGGTTAGCACAGCATAAACTTACTACTAATTAATTGATTAGGCATGGTCACAGTCAAGCGTAGAGCCCTTGTCAGAATTGACTTTATTAAACGTTTGGTCGATAATTAAGCAGTAAGACAAATCAAAAAATTTAGTGATGTTTTGTTATTTATTTAATTCACTAAATTTGTCACATCATTGGGGGGCGTGTGGAAATTCAATCAGCATTTAATGCCGGTGTTCAAGGCTATCAAAACGCGACACAGCAGGCGAGTGAAGCAGCGTCAAATATTGTTGATGCAACGGTTGCTACACAAGAAGACTCTGCTGTGAGTACGAATAACTCTGCAGCTTCGAATCAGAGCATTCCTAATTTGAATGAAGAAATAGTTAATCTGAAGGTAGCTGAATATCAGGCTAAAGCATCTGCTGAAGTTATCAAAACAGCCGATGAAACCTTAGGCACTTTACTTGATGTTACGGCATAACTAGCTGCTATCACCTTATGAATATCGCGCCGCAAGCCAATCAACTTCCCTTAGCAACCGTTGTTAATCCACCGACGGATAATTTGCGTCGTGAAAATAGTTTAAGAGATGTTATATCCCAACCCGCGGCGTTAAGCCAAAGTGCAGCTGAAAAAGGTGTTGCTTCAGAAAAAGAACGAGTGCGTACGCCTGCACAGGCAGCTGAAGAAGGTTTTGATTTTGCAGCTATTCAAGAGCGAGCTGAGCGAGCTCGTTCTCGTGTCAATGAGCGTCAGCCTGGAGAAGGCAATCAGCAGCAAGAGTCTGCGGAGCAGGGTTCGCCTGAGCAAAAAGCTGAACAATCAGAAAATAAACGTTCTGACCAAACCAATGAAACCTCAAATGACGCCAATGAATTAACTGAGCAAGAACGACAGGAAGTTCGTGACCTAGAGCTAAGACATCAAGAAGTGATCGCGCATGAGCAGGCACATTCAGCTACTGGTGGAAGGTATACTGGCGCGCCAAGTTATAGTTATGAAGTTGGCCCTAATGGTAAGCGTTATGCGGTAGAAGGAGAGGTTTCGGTTGATTTATCTAAGCCAGGCTCACCTGAAGAAACCGTTTCTAAAATGCGTAAAGTTTACGATGCAGCGCTTGCTCCGGCAAATCCATCGGCACAAGACTTAAGAGTTGCAGCTAAAGCCTCTAGTGCTTTGGCGCAAGCGCAAACAGAGCTGTTACAGGAAAGAATAACAACCAGCGCTGAAGAAGCTCAAGAGAATGACTTATCTAAACCCCTTGGCGATAACTCACCAGAAATCGAATCATTCAATGCGGAAGCTTCAGAGCAGAAATCTCAAGAGTTTGATCAGTTTATTGCTTCAACATTAAAGTCTCAGGAGCAAACTAGTCCAGAGCGAGATCAGTCAGTTGATGAGCGCGCTAGTCGTATCGAAACATTTTACCTTAATATTAATCAAGCCTACGAACGGCCACCACGCCACCACTTTGAATTACAAGCTTAGAGAAAATAATTATGTTGTTTACCTTGCCAAAGCATCGCTGGATATATGCGATCTCTGCATTTTTTTTAATCTCATGTACAAATATTGCCGCCGAACAAACCATGGATGCTAATGCATATCGCCAACAAGGTTGGCAAATTGGTACCGTAACGTATTTATCGTTTGAAGGTGGCTTTTATGGCATCGTCAGTGAAAGTGGTGACAAGTTATTGCCGATGAATATGGCGGCTGAGATGAAAGTTGCTGGCAATATTATCGCGTATAAGGGCAAAGTTGAGCGTGAAGTTGTTACCATTCAGCAATGGGGCACGCCATATACGCTTAATGATATTGCCTTAATTAAGAAAGGCAGCGGCAGCACTAAGCCACTCTATTAACCCAAGGTGAATATTGCCCGTTAGCGCTGTAGACTATGCTGTAGGTTAGTGCGGTAGTCAGTTACAGCGTAATGGCTGGGTTATATCGGTTACAACAACTTCATTATGATTAAATTGTAGCTGATACAAATGTTGGTATTCTTGTTCCGTCATCGGAGCGCTTGCTTGACCAGTTAATAGTGCGAGCAGTTCTGGTGTGGTATTACTATGACCAACCACTAAAACCGTTTGTTTATTTTGTTTTATGGTTCTGGCTAGCTGTGACAATCCATTTGCTGCGTATTGCACTAATCTAATATTCTTTGAATTAGCCGTTGGACCAGCTGTTGCAAGTGTGCGTTGATATGGCGTGCTGTAAACTGCAGCTAACTCGATATTTTTAAATAACTCGGCCAGCTGATTTGCTCTTAACTGACCACAACCAGTTAAATTTGGGTCTTTCCCTTCACTTTGCTTTTCTGCATGACGGGTAAGATAAACAGTAAATTGCTCTGCGTGTATTTCCTTTGCTGGCAGAGCAAATAACATTATTACTAAAATCCAAAGTGCGTGAACTGCTTTCATTAGAATAACCTGTTCAAGCCATTAAGTGCTGCCACGCGAAACGCTTCAGCCATTGTTGGGTAATTGAATGTGGTTTCCACAAAATACTCAATAGTATTGCCACCATTGGTTTGCTGCATAATTGCTTGACCAATGTGAATAATTTCTGCAGCGTTTTCACCGAAACAATGTATCCCTAAAATTTCTTTAGTTTCCCGATGAAATAGTATTTTGAGTGAGCCAACTAAACTATTGGCAATTTGCGCTCTGGCTAAATGCTTAAACTGCGCACGACCAACCTCATAAGGAATTTTTTCTTTGGTCAGTTGTTGCTCGGTTTTACCCACAGAGCTAATTTCTGGAATGGTATAGATACCGGTGGGGATATCAACTATTAACTTTGCTGTACTTTTATTGTCGATCATAGCACTGGCAGCAAGGCGACCTTGGTCAAAGGCAGCACTGGCTAAACTTGGGTAACCAATAACATCACCAACTGCATAGATATTTTCTACTTCAGTTTGATAATGATTGTTTACTTTTAATTGGCCGCGGCTATCGGCAGTTAACCCTGCATTTTCCAGCTTTAAATCTTTTGTATTACCGGTACGGCCATTGGCCCAAAGCAGGCAATCAGCACGCATTTTTTTGCCTGATTCTAGATGAACGATTACAGCATCGTCATTGGCTTCAACTTTTTCAATTTGCTCACCATGGCGTATAACAACCCCGTTATTCCATAAGTGATAACTCAACGAGTCTGACATTTCGTCATCAAGGAACGACAATAATCGGTCGCGAGTATTAATTAAATCGACTTTAACCCCTAAGCCACGGAAGATGGACGCATATTCTGAGCCGATAACACCTGCACCATAGATAATGATATGGCGAGGGTCATGTTGAAGCGACAATATGCTATCTGAGTCATATACTCGAGAATGACTGAAGTCTATATCTTCCGGTTGATATGGCCTTGAACCGGTAGCAATAACAATTTGTTTGCCGGTTATGTACTCGACTGAACCATCTTCTCTTAAAATACTGATGGTATGTGCATCAACGAATGATGCATCGCCAATAAAGTGCTCAACGCTATTGCGTTCGTAAAATCCGCTGCGTAATTTTACCTGTTTACGGATCACCGCAGAGGCATGGCTTAAAATATCGGGAAAGGTTAAATGCTTGGCTTTTTCGGTGCCGCTAAATAGTGGGTTTGAATTGTATTCAATTAATCGGCTTACTGACTGGCGAAGTGCTTTGGATGGAATAGTGCCCCAGTGTGTACAGCCGCCACCGACGTCTTTATATCGTTCAATAACCGCGACTTTTTTATCTTTTTTAGCTAAGTTCATTGCTGTACCCTCACCACCAGGGCCAGTACCGATAATTATTGCGTCGTAATCAAAAGATTGTTGAGTAGGGGGAGTTGTTTTTGCCAATTGAAGTGACCTCTATTTCCATGCTAGGCAAAAATAGTAGCAGGAAATAGAGGTAAGGTAACTAGTTTATTAATCACCACATAGGTAATTAAGCGAGTTTTGCTGCTAGTAAGTTCCAGTTTTTTCGTTGTTCTGCAAGTGAATGTTTTAGTTCATGAAATTGTTTCATTAATTCTGAATTTTCCATTTCGTTTTGCAGCTTTTCTTTGCGAGCTAATAGCAACTGCTTTTTCAGTGCATAGAATTCATTGATACGTACAATCAGTGCATCGTAATCTGCTTGCAATTTTTGCAGTAATTCTTCGGCATGTGGATGAGCCTTAAGTCTTTGCTGGCTGCGCTTTAATGCCATAGCAAGTTTCGCTTTCTCGATTTTATCTTCAGGGCTTTTTCTTAAATTCTTGGTTAAATTGAAATAACTACATCCCTTGATTAACCATTTGGTTGGATCAAAATGCCACCAGCGAATGCCATTTCGGTAATCGTTTTCAAAAATATGATGGAAATTGTGATAGCCCTCACCAAAGGTGAAAAATGCTAAAATACCATTATCGCGAGCGGTATTTTTATCGGTATAGGTTTGACGACCCCAAATATGTGCCAATGAATTGATTAAGAACGTTGTGTGATGACTTAACACCAGTCGTAAAAAACCAACGAGTAGTAAGCTGCTGATGATATCGCCATGCCAGATACCAAATGCTAATGGCACACCAAAATTCATGATAATTGTTAACAGTAGATAATGCTTGTGCTGCCACATAACAATTTTATCTTTTTGCAGATCACGCACGTTTTCGTAGTTTGAATAACGATGGGCTTGATACTCCCTTAACATCCAGCCGATATGTGAATACCAGAACCCCTTTTTCGCTGAATACGGATCAACGTCGTTGTTATCGACATGTTTGTGATGAATACGATGATCAGATGCCCAATGTAAAATGCTGTTTTGCAGGGCAAAGGCACCACCTAAAGCAAAAATAAGTCGTACACTCCAATGAGCTTGGTAAGTTTTATGTGACCAAAGTCGGTGATAGCCAGCGGTAATAGAAATACCGCAATAAATAAAACACGCAATGGCCATAGTAATTTCAGCCATATCAAAACCATGAGTAAATGCTCGGTAAGGAACAACAATCGCAGCAAATAAAAACGTCACTAAAAACACGATGACATTTAGCCAAATAAGAGGGGGTTTTTTCATTAAACTTCCAAAGGTGATAAATTTGAGCGTACACTTGTACACTATTTTAACTTTATCCAACATTCAGTCAAGATAGAAATCGTCACATCTGGTGTTTTACAGCGCTGACAATTATTGGTGATTTGCGCTATGATGGGCTGTTACTAACGATAAGGTTTTGATAATGAGCGGTATTCGAGCACAACAGAAAGAAAAAACGCGGCGACAATTGATAGATGCTGCCCTTGGTCAGTTAAGTGCTGATCGCAGTTTTTCTAGTTTAAGTTTGCGTGAAGTTGCTAAAGAAGCAGGCTTAGCGCCAACCTCTTTTTATCGTCATTTTTCTGATATGAATGAACTCGGTTTAACCTTAGTCGATGAAGCGGGTTTAACGTTACGCCAATTAATGCGTCAGGCTCGACAGCGCATAGAAAAAGGCGGCTCAGTGATCAAAATCTCTGTTATTACCTTTATGGAATTTATTGAAAGTAATGGCAATATCTTTCGTTTATTGCTGCGTGAACGTTCGGGTACGTCGCCAGAATTTAGGGCTGCGGTCAGCAGAGAGATACGTTATTTCACTATGGAGCTATGTGATTATATCGAGCTAGCCAATAAACTAGAGCGTGATATTGCCTATTTACAGGCGAATGCTGCGGTTATTATTGTATTTAGTGCTGGCGCTGAAGCGTTAGATTATTCAAAGTCTGAACGAGAAGACCTGGCTAATCGCACCATCGAACAATTAAGATTAATTGCCCGAGGCGCCCAAGACTTAAATGCTAGGCGCCAACATCATAATTAATTCAAACCAGTTAAATTACTTTTTACGGGTTAACACCACACCGGTTTCTACATGATGGGTAAATGGGAACTGGTCAAATAGCGCGAAATTTTTAATTTCGTGGCTAGTGGTTAATGCCGCTAAGTTGGTTTTTAACGTTTCTGGGTTACAGGAAATATAGATAATCGTGTCAAATTGACGAACTAGTTCCACGCTTTCGTCATCAAGCCCAGCTCTTGGTGGATCAACAAGCACGGTATCGTATTGATAGCTTGTTAAATCAAACCCCTCTAATCGTCTGAACGTACGTTCACCATTCATCGCTTGAGTAAATTCTTCGCTCGACATTCTAACAATATCAACGTTGGTTAAGTTGTTTGCTTTAATATTGTATTGCGCAGAATTTACTGATGATTTTGATATTTCAGTGCCTAAAACGCGATCAAATTGATCCGCTAAGGCAATACTAAAGTTTCCGTTGCCACAATAAAGCTCAATTAAATCGCCACCGCGACCAGCGCAAGCTGTTCTCGCCCAAGACAGCATATGTTGATTAACTGCACCATTGGGTTGGGTAAAGCTATTTTCTACTTGCTGATAAACAAACTGTTTACCATCGACTGTCAGCTGCTCGACTACATAATCTTTATCTAAAATGATTTTTTGTTTTTTAGCTCGGCCAATAATATCGGTTTTGGCAATTTCACTTAATTGCGCTTTTAATGCGTTTGCTTCAGTTACCCATTGTTCGTCTAACTGCTTGTGATAAAGCAAACTAACAAGTAACTCACCACTTAATGTTGATAAAAAGTCGACCTGAAATAACTTACGTCTTAATACTTCATTAGTTTTAACATAAGTAATTAGTTTTGCCATTGCCTGGTTAATTAGTACACTCGCAATTGGAAATTCCGTAACTTTATACTTTTCCTTAGTTTCACTATTAAACATTATATAGTCGAGATCATCGCCATCATGCCAGACACGAAATTCTGCGCGTAAACGATAATGAGTTGGTGGTGATGGAAAAGATGCTAAAGCAGGTGGATTAAACTCTGCAAACATAGCAGTAATTTCTGACTGCTTTTCTATTAACTGTGCATCGTAATTTTCTGGGCGAATATGATCGAACATGCGAGTACCTTAATTTCGTGGAGCGCAGATCTTATACATAATCTATTATTTGTCCAGCGCTCTACCTTTTACTTAGCCTTTATTCTTAGTCTTTTACTATAGTAATCGCACTGAACTCGTTGGCAGTGGCTCCTGCTTCAATTGCAGCTTCAATTGCTGCTGATTTGTCCATGCCGCTATCAATAGCTGATAACACAACGCGTTCATTACTTAATGCGGTATTGTGTTTAATTGCTGTACCGACAATTTCGCTATTATCTTCCGGAAACATTAATAATGCAGAACTGACAAAGTCGGTAATTTTTTCTGGAAGCGCCTCTATTGCGCCAATTAATATATCAGTTATATGTTCAGGAAATAGCGCAAGGGTATCATCGACAATATCATCCGCGTCTATTGCTCGAGTGGAAACCGCCACTCGCATGATGTTATTTATTTCATTGATATCATTTGTACAGGCAGTGGTGACTATTTCTTTAGCATAGCTAGGTTCAACTTCAATGGCTGTTTGAACAATAGCTTCACTACTAGCAACACCGCTGGCAATTGCTGCAGCGACTACATCACTAGTTAATGCAGGTTCTGCACTAATAGCTCCAGCAATTATTGCTTGGTATTGGTCAGGGTAACGATCTAATGCAATAGGCATAATAACGTTTACCTGCTCAGGATAAATCGTCAGCATTGCCTGAACGCCTTTTTTTACGCTATTAGTGGCACTAACTTGTTGCTCTAAAAAGTTAGTAATTGCTTGTGCCTTATGTTTATGTTGGTAATTGGTGGCAATTGCTTGTTGAACGGTAAGAAAAACAAATATAACTAATACTAAGGCTCTCATTTATTTAAAACTCTTTATTTCTATATGCTAGTAATATTATTTCCTTAATAAATTACTAAGACTCGCTGTTTAAAACCTAGATAGCGCAATTCACGCGTCCATTGCTATTAGTTTTGTACATATTTCATTTGTTATGACTGTAATATCGGCGGTTTGTTCAATAAAAAAGCAAACAGTAAATAAATTAAAAATAGTGCTTGATCCTTTCTAAAAAATCCCTAAAATGCGCATCCACTTCCCAGGGAGACTTGAGAATGCTGTTTTGAACAGTTTAGTGTTAACGATTTAGCATTAAACGGGTCAGATAAGTTTGAAAAACTTTTTTAAAGAAATTTTCAAAAAACTTGTTGACATCGAAACAGGGATGAGTAGAATACGCATCCGCTCTGACAGGGAATGACCTGAAAGAGAACAAGCGGTCTAGCAACGAGTGAGATTGATAGCCTGCGCCGAACAACGCGTTCATTCATGAACAGTTCGGCATACCTACTTTGGTAGGCATCTTTAACAATTAGTTATCATGCAATTTGTGTGGACATTCACATGATGTTGATTTTACAAATAAGCTACTTCGGTAGCAAAAATTAACTCAGTGAAGTTCATGCAAAAATACTTTTTTAAGTTTTATTTTGTACAGAATTCATTGAGCCGAGACGCTCTTTTATAAGAGATGTCTCAACAAACGATTTTAATTGAAGAGTTTGATCATGGCTCAGATTGAACGCTGGCGGC
>NZ_JBQMTM010000009.1:0-143207 GCF_053470325.1 Colwellia sp. MEBiC06753
TACGGTATGGCTGAAAGCCTTATCTTAGAGCCCCGGCGGCAAAGAATATTTCCTCGATGTGTGAAGAAACGACCCGCTCGGTACCCTATAAAAAGAAATGCCGCTCACCTTAAGTGAACGGCATTAGATCGATTGTGCCTTTTTTATGTTTTAATTAAGCACAATTTAACTTAAGTCATCGACCACTAAATATACTATGCACAAAGTACCATTTTTTGTGCCGCAAGTATCAAGGGAGTTTTTCATTCGTGTTTAGCCACGTTACTAAAGTATATGCCTTGAATGTGAATGATTCACCGTCAACACAGGGGCATTCGGTTACGAAAGATAGCGTTAACCAAGGTGGTGACAAACGACATATCGACAAAGTGCTACTTGGCGCTTCTGATAATCTAAATCTATATAAATCCCGACTTAAGTCAGCAGAATCGTTACTTCCTGCCAATATTCGCCAGCTAATTTCAGGTAGCTATCATCGCATTAGTTTTTCATCAATGTTTATGGTGGGGATTTGGGACGCAGAATTTCAAAGTGACTGTCTGTTAGAAGCGCGCCTGCAAAATCATTTATGTTTCGAATTCATTATTGAAGGCGGCTATGACCGCCTTTACGGCACACAAACTATAACCAATATTAACAGTGCTGGGCTTTATTTAAGTAAATTTGGTGATAGTCAATTTCAGCAACGCATATTTAGTAAAGGTAATAAACTCAGAGCGATTTGTCTTTGGCTTGATCTTGACACCTTAGTCGATGAACTAGGGTTGGACATGGATAGAGTTCCTCCAGCTATATATAAGCTGTTGAATCATACCAAGGGGAAAACAGAAATTTTACCGTTATCTATGTCGGTAAAAACTATTATCAATCAGGTGCTAAATTCTAAATTTACCGGTGCGACGCAAGATGTTTACATTCAAAGCAAATTAATTGAGCTGATGTGCCATACCATTGAACGCCTGTACTCCACCGATAATTTATTTATTCAAGATACTGCTTTACCGAAAATGAAAGTATCAGCGCTAACTCAAGTGATTGCCGTGCTTAATGAACAATATCGCGCTCCACCTAGCCTTAATCAATTAGCCAAACAAGTGGGTTTAAGTCGTACTAACTTATGTAATAGTTTTAAATCAGCCTGTGGCTTAACAATTTCTGATTATATTCGTAATCGAAAAATGGAGATCAGCCGAGCATTACTAACATCAGGAAAGTACACTATTTTGCAAGTGGCATTAGAAGTGAGTTATCAAAACCAATCCAGTTTTGGGCGAACATATCGCAGTTACTTTAATCATTCGCCCAAAATGGATTTACCTAAGCGTTAATATTTAGCTTTAATACTTACTCAAACTACTTAGCTTTTGCTGGCTACTCAGCAGCTTTGTCTCGGCAGCTTTTAATTCGGCCACTGTCTCTTTAACTTCAGCTAGCAGTTTTTTCGCATCATATACAATGCCATCTTTAATGGTATAAACCACGCCGCCTACTTTTTCAGCTTCATTAGTTTCAATATTTAGCCTAGTGTGCTGAGTACCATAAAGCAGTTTAAAGTTCTTTAGTGGATTTTCATCAACTAACAGCAAGTCAGCTTTTTTACCGACCGCTAGCGTACCTACTTCGTTATCAACCGATAATAATTCAGCACCGTTCATTGTCGCAGCTTGCAATACTTCAAGCGGATGGAAGCCTGCTTCTTGCAACATTTCTAAGCCACGAATGTAACCAAAACCAAACAAGTTATAGATATAGCCTGAATCACTACCAACGGTGACTTTACCACCTTGGTTTTTATAATCATTGACAAACTTCATCCATAAACGAAAGTTTTCTTTCCAATTAATTTCATGCTGTGTGGTCCAATCAAAGAAGTAAGAGCCATGAATTTTATAATTTGGCTGGAACGCTTTTTGAGTGGCGGGAATGGCAAACTCATCAAACCATTCGCGACGACTAACTGCCATTAAATCGCGATTCGCTTCATAAATCGAGAAAGTAGGGTCTAGCGTCACTTTTAAATCAATTAATTGACTGATCATTGACTGCCATTTATCTGATCCCGGCTCAGCAGATTGCGCCCATAACACCCCTGCTTCACCAAAGCGGTCTTGCTCATTTGAATAGTCATAACTTGGTGAGAAATGTTGAACTAGCTTATCTTCAAACATAGCTTCAGGAATGCCGTACCAGTGTTCAATACTGGTATTGCCCCATTTCGCTGAATCTAACGCATTGGCCTGAGCAACGCCTAATTGTGGGTGATGGAATGCGGTTTTCATACCTAACGCGTTAGCTTGCTCTATTGCCGCTTTCACCATATGCGGTTTACCGCCTAATAATTTAATACCGTCAGCGCCACGTTTATGTACGGCGTTAATCCATTTTTTCACCGCAGCCTCATCTGGCAACATGCCCATAGGGTAAGTGGCAAATACCACCATACGTGGTGCAACAATGGCGTTTTCTGAGCTCAACTCTTTATATTTCAGGTTTTTCGTTAACCCCCCTAATGAGCCCGCATCACGAATGGTGGTAATGCCATGACCTAGCCAAAGCTTAAATACGTAATCGACTGACGGCACTTCACCAAACAGGCTGTGTTGCTGAACATCAGTATGCGCATGAGCATCAATAAGGCCCGGCATAACAAATTTACCGGTACCATCTATAACTTGGTAACCCTCTTCATTTTTTTGACCACCTAGCGAGACACCGACACCGGCTCCTGCATGAGCCGCTGCAATTGCAGTAATTCGGTCTTGTTCAATAGTGATATTAACTGGACCGTATGCTGGTGAGCCTGTGCCATCAATGATTGAAACATTAGTAATCTTTACCCCTTTATAAGCACGGCGCTGCGCTTTGGGGACAATTTGAGGCTCGCTGTAGTTATGACCACCTAACTTTGAAATAACATACGCTGCTTCATCGCCCGGTAAAATCCCTTTTGCTGAAACGCTTAAAGCGGCTAAACCAATTGCACAAGCAACGGCTTTCATACTAAATTTTTTCATTTATTTGCTCTAATTGTTGTAATAAAGGAATTAGCCTATGCGATTTATTAGCTGGCGTTTCTGCACAAAACACAAAATATTGTCGAGAAAATACAAGAGTTCATACATTGTTCTCACCTGTTAATTTCAGGTAAATCTTTGTGATTCATTAAAAAACAGGCAAAAAAAGCCCCTTCATTAGAAGAGGCTTACAACGTTTTGGTGAATTTATTCTACATCAAAATTCACTACAGTGGCTTGATTACCCGCTTCAACCGTAACATTTTGGCCTTGGAAGAAAACAATTTCATCATCCACTTCTGGGTCGTCAAAGGTTTCGCAAGTTAATGCCACGGTATAATCACCTGCATTAACAAAACCGATAGCAAATTGATAAGTGATTTGTTCTGCATCAAACTTCACGCTAGCGCTTGCCAGCGGTTGATTTTCTTCACTGCCGCCATTGTCAGCCAAACTCTCTAACGGTAGATCGAACCCTTGATACAAATATGCTGTTGCCGGACTAGTCGTTGAATCAGACAGCGGCTCACATAAATTGTTTAATAATACCGTTTCTGTAATTGTGCCTTGGATGTGACCTGCATCAATATTATTGACTAAACGCACACCACGCGGTTTTAAAAAGTAGTCTGATTGGCCTTTAGGATTGGTCATTGATTTTCGTAAATCAAACTCTAAGGTAAAATCAACTGCCCCTCCAGCTGCTGCTGTAAAGCCGTCAAGTTTCAGCTCATTTGATGGAACACTCACAGCAATTTTTTCGCCAGTTTCCTGATCGATACCATATGAGCCTTCCGCCATAATTAAACGCATTTGGCTGTAGCTGCCCGCAGGAATAGTCATACCTTGCACAAGATTGATTGACTCACTACCTTGGTAATCTAATAAATTAATACCAACGGTATTTGCAATCACTTGATCATTGTCATCTAAGCAAAGTTCATTTGCTTCAAGCATGCCCTCTTCTTCGCCAACGGTAAATACCACATCATCGCCAGAGGATTTCAGTTCAATTTGGTTAAAACACACCACCACTTCGCTTAAGGCATCAACGGGCGCATCACTTACCGCTAATGAAAAGGTTGATGTTGTTGGAGTAGGATCTGGGGTTTCAGGCTTTGAGTCTGAACTTGAGCCGCCGCCGCACGCTGAAAGCAGTACCACGGGTAAAGTAAGTGAAAGAACCTGTTTTAGTTTAAACGTTGGTTTTAACATAAATTTCTCGCTTGTATTCAATGAAAAAGCTTAGGTCAACAGCTGTCGCTGATAAATCTGAAGAATAAAAGCTAAGTAGCTCCAGATTGATAGACTTTTTCGTAAAAAAATGAAGTAACTAGGCCTTACTTCACGATTGCTATTCCGCACGATTACACTTGAAATCGCTACAGTTTCGCAATTTATCAATCTTCGGGTTATCGAGTTTTCCTTAACAACCCTTGGTTAATACTAACACCTTCGTAGACTATTACCAATAACCAGTACGGTTTATTGCCAAACGGCTAAAAACGAACCAGTACCTCTTTAAGCATAGCAGCTATGCTGCCATATGAATTGCCTACAAACTTGAAAACAATATCGACTGACTACAAACAAATAAAAAGCTTAATCTTTTTGATTAGTTATCAATGCTGCTGGTGATAATAACTGCGCTAACTCTTGAGGCGATAACTCCGTCAATTCGGCGGCAACATCAAGCACAGGACGATGCTCGGCATAGGCTTTTTTTGCTATTTCAGCCGCTTTGTCGTAGCCAACAATCCTATTCAGAGCGGTTGCTAAGATTGGGTTACGCTCAAGATTGTCAGCTAATACCTGCTTATTAAACTGCATAGTGGCAATCACTTTATCGGCAAGTGCTAACGAACTGGAGGCAACTAAGGTAATACTTTGTAGCAAGTTGTAAGCGATAAGTGGCAGCATGGTATTTAACTGAAAGTTACCCGAATGTCCTGCCAGCGAAATAGTCGTGTCGTTACCAATAACCTGTGTACATGCCATTAAAATAGACTCGGGAATAACGGGATTCACTTTACCTGGCATAATGCTGCTGCCCTTTTGCATTTCTGCCAATTGAATTTCATTTAATCCCGTTTCGGGCCCGCTGCTATACCACCGAATATCATTAGTAATTTTAGATAAACTGATGGCTAAATTTTTCAATAATCCACTAAAGAAAACAGCGGAATCTTGACTACTAATTGCCCGAAAATAATTATCCGCAGGCTTAAATGCAATACCGGTTTGTTGAGATAACCTATGACAAACTTTATCGGCAAATGTCGGTAATGTATTTACGCCAGTACCAACAGCTGTACCACCAATGGCTAAGTCACATAAACGATTAACACCTAAAGATAATTGCTGCTTGGCCGTGCTAATTTGTGCACTCCAACCACTCATTTCTTGCGCAACACTCAGTGGCATAGCATCCATCAAATGAGTGCGACCAGTTTTTATCAGCGTTTGTGCGCTATTCGCTTTGTAATTTAATGCTGCAATTAACTGTTCAAGCGCTGGCAACAATTCGTTATGAACGGCGATAGCTGCGCTAAGATGAATAGCCGTAGGGATTACATCATTTGAGCTTTGTCCCATGTTGACATCATCGTTAGGGTGGGCAACTAAGTTACCAGCACTTTTCATCTTAACAAGCGTGGCAATCACTTCATTGGCATTCATGTTAGTACTGGTACCTGAGCCAGTTTGCATAACATCCACCGGAAACTGGTCATTATGTAAACCTTGAGCAACTTCATCTGCTGCTTGCTGAATATAGCTAGCTAGCGATTTATCAAGCACCTGTAAG
The DNA here is from genome assembly GCF_053470325.1 of Colwellia sp. MEBiC06753. Lineage (NCBI taxonomy): Bacteria > Pseudomonadati > Pseudomonadota > Gammaproteobacteria > Alteromonadales > Colwelliaceae > Colwellia > Colwellia sp. MEBiC06753. The sequence continues at coordinate 5,821 of NZ_JBQMTM010000009.1, forward strand.
TCGGCATTTGCCAATGCGCAAGCTGACTTAATTTGTCCCAAGGCCTGAATAAATCGGCTCGGCATGGTTAGCTGGCTCAATTGAAAGTTATGAAGGGCTTTCTGGGTTTCTTCGCTATAAAGTTTAAGCGGCTCAATATCCGAGCTTTTCGCATTAGGTTGATGTTTTTCCGGCATTTGCACTCCGAGTACTTCGTAGTCAATGACATGAGTAAATTGCGCTCACATTACTCAAACCATAGCGTAAAATAGACATAACCCCTAACCACCACTAAGAAACCAACAATCAGCCGTGCTGCGGTTTAGCCCCCTAACAAGACAAAAATATTAACCTCATCTACCGCGGATTAACTTAATAGCATTACATGAAAATATGTTACCACTGAAAAAAACAGTTATAATTACCGCGCCCTTAGCTTGATGCCAAGCTATTAGTTTGACTTCAGACAAATTTATCGTCTGGTTTTGGAAAGGTTTTTACCGTTATGTCACAAACTCAATTAACACCAAACACTGTTTATCTTATTGGTACTGGCGAAGTTGCCAAAGCTGCCTTATATAAATTGGTAACACTTTACCCTGAACAAAAAATTGCCGTTGTAGCTGCAAACCGTTCAGGCGGTTTGGATTTATTGGCTGAGAATGCAAAGAATGATTTATCTGCAAGCCATATTTCATTCCACCAAATCGATGTATTTAATCGTACTGAAGATTTAGCTGCATTAATTAATTCAACTGCTAGTGTAGAGCCACAAATTATCTTTAATTTAGGCTCTCCATACTTAGACATGAAACTAATGCATTTAGCATTAGAAACCAATTGTCATTATGTTGATACTGCCTGCTATGAAGAGTTTGACACTAAAGGTTTTAGTTACAAGCAGCAATTAACGCTAGCGCCAGAGTTTGAAAAGCGTGGGTTAAAAGCCTTGTTAGGTGGCGGTGGTTCACCAGGTATTACCAATGTATTAACCCGCTTACATGACGGCAAACGCACTTGTGAAAGTGTGAAAATTTTTGACTACAACGGTGGTTCACAGAATAAATACCCTTGGGCAACCAACTTTGCTGCCGAAGACAATTTAAAAGAATTAGATAACCCTGCTAAGTTCTTAAAAAATGGTGAGTGGACAGAAGCACCGGCATTTGCTGAACGTTTTCATATGGTTGATCCACTCAATATTGGTGATAACACTGAAGTAGGTTTCAACACCATTTATCATGAAGAACAAGAAACCATTAATATGGTGTTCCCTCATATCAGCAATATTTATAACTATATGAGTTTTGGTGAAGATTATATTAAATACTTCAAGCTTTTCCGTGATCTGGGTTTACTTGGCACAGAGCCAGTTTCTGATGGTCAAGGTGGTGAAATTATTCCAATTCGTTTCTTAGCGTCATTAATGCCACACCCACGCGATGTTGCACCTTTAGTTACAGGTCCTGCAGGCATGCGTGTTGAATCTGCGGGAGTAGGTTCTACAGAAATGGATTTAGTCAGTGTTTGGCGTATGCGTCATGAAGATTGTTGGGCAGATACAAAAACGGGTGCCGTTGCCTGGAGTACCGGGGTACCAGCCTGTTTATTCTTAGACGCGTTAATGCAATATGACGGTGCAGGTGTATTTGTACCAGAAAATTTACCGAACCTAAGCACTGAATTATTTGAAAAATTATCAACTATTTATGGCTTAGAAGTAGATTCTTATGACGCAACTGGTCAAAAGGTAGCTCTGTAATGGAGCTATCGGCACCACGTCGCCCTACTCATATTTTTGACGAAGGGCAGTTTGAAAAAAATTTAGCGCAATTAAAACAGTTTAAAGACAGCTGTGGCCTAAAAATTTTGCTAGCGCTTAAAGGCTATAATCCTTTGCATTCTGCTGAGTTAGTTAGCGATTATTTAGATGGTGTTGCCGCTTCATCATTAAATGAAGCGCGCTCATCTGCTGAACATTACCAAGGCGAAATACACACCTACTGCCCTGCGTATGATGAAGACACTTTTGATGAGTTAATACGTTATAGCAGCCATGTAGTGTTTAACTCGCATCAAGATTTAGCAAGGTTTGCAGGGCGCGTACCAGCGCATGTAAAAATTGATGTTCGACTGAATCTGCAACATGAAGATATGGATACCGAAGTATTCGCCGGTTATAACCCAAACAAACCTTATTCACGTTTCGGTATTACCGCTGCTGAATTTAAGCCTGAAGATATTCAGCGTTATAATGTCACTGGCGTACACTTTCATGCGTTATGCTCTCAAGGTGCAAGCGACTTAAAGGGCTGTGTTGCCGCATTAGAAAATAAATTTCCGAACCTGCTAAACCAAGTTGAGCGCATCAACATGGGCGGTGGGCATATGGTATGTCGCCCAGATTACGATTATGACACGCTTGCAAGTGTAGTACGCCACTTACAAAGTGAATATAACTTAGACGTTTATATTGAGCCAAGTGAACACGTTTATGCCAATGTTGGCGTATTAAAGGCACGAGTATTATCGTTAGTACATAATGAAATGCCAATTGCTATTTTAAACGTCAGCGCAAAAAACCATATGCCAGATATTATGGAAAGTCCTGATTATAACGTTGATATTAACGAAGGCAGTTTTGGTTTTGATGTTGAAGAGCACCCATATATTTTAGGCGGTAATACTTGTTTAACTGGTGATGTTATTGGTCAATACAGTTTTGCTAAGCCACTTGAACTGGATGATTGCATTACCTTTTTAGACCAAACCCCCTATACCTTAGTGCAGTGCCATCATTTTAATGGCGTTAATCAGCCTGACTTTGTTGTTATTGATGCGGATGGCAATATTAAACGTAATCGACAAGATGATTATGATCGTTACTTAACTACGGTAATTCGCTGAGCGGGTTGAACTTTTAATTCTCTCGTTCAGACCTTTTCGCTATAGTGAGGTTATCTTTTTTAAATTTTAACCCCCTATGGCGATAACACATGACGACAAATAATTCCGTAGAGTTTCGATTTTTAGCAGAGCCTACCGATGTCAATTTTGGCGGTAAAGTACATGGTGGCATGGTCATGAAGTGGATTGACCAAGCCTCATACGCTTGTGCGGCGCAGTGGAGTAAGCATTACTGTGTAACGGTTTCTGCCAATGCCATTCGCTTTATTCGGCCAATTTTAGTCGGACAACTCATAAGCGTTGAAGCTCGTATTGTTCATACCGGTAAATCCAGCATGCATATTTATGTTGTGGTACGCGCTGGTGATCCTAAAGGCAGCAAACCAGTGATTACCAATCGCTGCTTTATTACTTTTATGGCGATCGATGATTCAGGTTACCCCATCAAAGTGCCGACTTACCACCCCGAAACTGATGAAGATAAACAGTTAGAAAAAGTTGCTGAGCAAGCAAAAGAGTTTGCCAAAAAGCTGGACTTTGACTTTGAAGAAAAACTTGGTTGGAAGTAAGGAATTACGCTAATAATTTTAAGCGATTGCTGTATTAACAACGATTTACATAAAAAAGCCTCATTAGCGGCTTTTTTTAATTTTAGGGCTGTTGATAATGCTAATAACTTGGCACAATGAAGTGAATAGCAAACAACAGGAATATCAATGAAAGGTTTCTTCGCCTTACTTTTAATGATTGCCTGCCCATTCGTTGAGGCGGCTGAACAAGCGGAAACGATATTTAAACAACTAGCGCCTTCGCTCTATCAAATTCGCTTAATTGATACCGCCAGTGGTGAAAAGTCTTCCATTGGTTCAGGTTTTCAAATTACGAAAGATGGCTTAATCGCCACTAATTATCACGTCATTGCTGGCTATGCTCAGTACCCGAAAAAATATCAAATTGAATATTTAGATCATCAAGGTGAAAAAGGTCAGTTGTCGCTGGAAAGTGTTGATGTTATTAATGACTTAGCCTTAGTTCAGCGCCAAACTGACACCGACATGGCATTTTTTAGTATCGCAAATGCCGCCCCGATAAAAGGTGAAGAACTTTACTCTTTGGGTAACCCTCATGACTTAGGGATGATTGTGGTACCAGGCACTTATAATGGTCTAAAAAAAGAATCTTTTGTTGATAAAATTCATTTTACTGGCTCAGTGAACTCTGGCATGAGTGGTGGTCCAGTAGTTAATAAGCACACTCAAGTAGTTGGCATCAATGTCGCAACTTCAGGCAACCAAATAGGCTTTTTAGTACCACATGATAAGTTAGCAACATTATTTGCTGATTTTCAGCAAAACCCTCCGCAATCAATTGAGCAACAAATGTCTGCACAATTAAGCGCCAATCAAAAAGCCATGGTAGAAACGTTATTAGCAAGTCAGTGGCACGGCAAGGTATTGGGTAAAGCGATTATTCCAACCATCGACGTACCGTTTATTCGCTGCTGGGGTGATTCAAACTCTGATAAAAAAGACGCATTAATTTTATCGGCAATGGCTAATTGTTCGATGGATGAAGATACCTTTATCGATCACAACTTCTTTACCGGCAATATTGAAATGCAATTTCAGTACATGGAAACCGAAAAAATTAGCAATTTGAAATTTTATCATCTATACCAACGCCAAGTGGCTCGTGCATCGGCTAGCAATAAAGTGACGAAGGATGACGTTTCTGAATTTCAGTGCCATCACGACATTGTGATGCCAGAGAGCCAGCACATAAATAATAAGAGCATACTTTGCGTGCGCAACTACAAAAAATTCACCAACTTGTTTGATGTTTTATATCTGGGTTTATCGATTGATCATGATACTCAAGCACTGATCAGTCATTTCACCCTATCCGGCGTAGAAAAACCAATGGCACTTGCTTTTACTAAGCAGTTTATGGAGTCGGTGCAATGGAAATAATTATTGAAGATATTGGCAAAGACCATAAATTAATTGGCCGTCATAAATACGCACAGGCACAAATCACTATTGGCCGCGCTTACACCAACGACATTATTATTTCAGATCCCCATGTTTGCCCTGAACATGTCTCGTTATGCTTTGATGGTGAACAATGGCTGGTTATCGACCAACACAGTATTAATGGCACGTTTCTAGGTCACTCTAAAAAAAATGCCAATCATCATATTGTTCAGTCAGGCGATGTTATTTCAATTGGCAATAGCCAGATCAGATTAGTGTTTCCTGATCACCCGGTAGCGCCAAGTGTGGCATTTAGCCCGTTTGAAACCTTAATTGATTTAACCAAGAACCCGTTCGTCATTGCCTTCAGCATTATTTTATTTACCCTTGCATCTGGTTGGTTAACCTATTTAGATAAAGCAATAGAAGTTAATTTTACTCAATTGTTAGTACCGGCTGTGGGAATGACCTTAATGTTTGGCGTGTGGCCAGCAGTTATTTCACTGATTTCCCACCTAACTAAAAACGATGCCCGCGTTCTCCATCAGGTAGGCACCTGTTTTGTTTTTTTCATTATTTTAATGTTAAGCGATATCGTGCAATCCCTAGTTGGCTTTAACACTTCCTCTAACTGGCCAATTGTCTGGTTGATCAACTTATTGCCAATTGCCATTGCTTTTTGCATGTTTTGGCTTAACTGCTATATCGGTTTTCATATGTCGGATAAACGCCGCCTTGTGACTGCCGCTTGCCTAACGTTAGTGTTTTTTGGTGGTAGTGCATTAGTACAAATTAGTAAACAGCCTGATTTTAATCCGCGCCCACAATATAGCTCGACCATTATGCCGCCAAGTTTTCTATGGGTGGCAAGTAGCGATGTGGATAGCTTTTTAGGCGATGCCGAAAAACTATTTGAGAAAACCCAAAAAGCGGTAGCAGAAGAAAAAGAGTAATCAAAGGTTAGCGCGTGTTGATCTAATTTATTCTCAAATAAATTCAGCTAATAAAAAAGCGAGCATTAAGCTCGCTTTTTTGATGATTTAATTTGCTACTTTGCGTTACATTAAGGCTTAACGTTACGGCTTCGCGACAAAGCCAATCGCCTCATACACTTTCGCTAAAATTTTGCTGGCATGAGCAGAGGCCTTTTCAGCGCCATCACGCATAACTTGATTTAAGAAAGCCTCATCTTCACGGTACTGATGGAAACGTTGTTGAATTGGCTCTAACAGCGCGACAACCGCTTCTGCAACATCACCTTTTAAATGGCCATACATTTTATCTTCATACTCAGGTATTAGGCTGTCGATTGACTTACCTGTAGCACACGATAATAACGAGAGAAGATTTGAAACACCTGGCTTTTCAGCAACATCGTAATAAATACGAGCTTGTTCATCTGAATCTGTAACCGCACGCTTAATTTTCTTGGTGATTTTCTTAGTATCTTCCAACAAGCCAATAAAGTTATTGGTGTTGTCATCAGATTTCGACATTTTCTTCGTCGGATCTTGCAAACTCATAATACGCGCGCCAAATTCAGGGATATATGGATCTGGCACAGTAAAAATATCACCGTATAAATTATTAAAACGGGTAGCAATATCACGGGCTAATTCTAAATGTTGTTTCTGATCTTCACCAACTGGCACGCGCGCAGCGTTATAAAGCAAAATGTCTGCCGCCATTAATACCGGATAAGTAAATAGGCCTGAGTTGATATCTGCACCCGCTCGCGTTGATTTATCTTTAAACTGGGTCATACGGTTTAATTCACCCATTTGGGTGTAACAGTTTAATACCCAGCTTAACTGCGAATGCTCTGGCACATGCGACTGAATGAAAATCGTCGATTTTTGTGGATCAACACCACAGGCCAAATATAAAGCTAAACCATCTAAAGTCGCTTTACGTAATGCAGCGGGCTCAGGTCTTACTGTAATCGCATGTTGATCAACCAGCATATAATAACACTCATGATCATCTTGCATATTAACCCACTGCTTTAGCGCACCGAGGTAATTACCAATAGTTAATTCACCTGACGGCTGACAGCCACTTAATACAATTGGTTTACTCATAATTAATGTATTCTCTAATTAAAAACTTTACTTACTTTTGATTCTGGCAAAGATTATTGGCTAATAGACGCCAGCTCTGCGCGCATTTGATCAATAACAGCCTGGTAATCAGGTTGTGAAAATATTGCTGAGCCTGCGACAAACATATCGGCGCCAGCTGCAGCAATTTCTGCGATATTATCAACCTTAACACCACCATCAATTTCTAGGCGAATATCACGGCCACTTTCAATAATGCGTTGTTTGACTTGCTTAATTTTGTCAATTGTTGATGGAATAAACGATTGGCCACCAAACCCTGGGTTAACCGACATTAATAAAATCACGTCTACTTTATCCATGACGAAATCTAAGACGTGCAAAGGTGTAGCAGGATTAAGCACTAAGCCCGCTTGGCAGCCATGTTCTTTAATCAACTGTAAACTGCGATCCACGTGCTGACTGGCTTCGGGATGAAACGTAATGATATTGGCGCCAGCATTGGCAAATGCCGGAATTAAACCATCTACTGGCGAAACCATTAAATGGACGTCTATAGGCGCGGTAATTCCGTAATCTCTTAATGACTTACATACCATAGGCCCAAACGTTAAGTTTGGTACGTAATGGTTATCCATTACATCAAAGTGAATAACATCTGCACCCGCTGCAACGACCTTAGCGACATCTTCGCCAAGCCTTGCAAAATCAGCAGATAAAATAGATGGAGCAATAAGAAATGACGACATAATTTCACCTAATTAAAAATCAGCGCTACTTTACCTAAACCCAGCGCAATATTGAAGTAAAAGCCTGCTTTTTTGCTCAAAAAACACGCACTTAATTGGACATCACCCTGTACATATTGCACTAAAATTGAACATTTTCTCGTTTCATTCAATTTACCGAAAAACACAACTAACACGTATCCTATTGTATTTAATGTATTTAATTAATTTTTTGCTGATATTTTCCTAATAGGCACTGACTTTGCAATTTTGACAACAACAATAAAAAAACAGAGAGAATAAACATGAAAAACGCACTAAAAAGCATAGTAATTGCCTCTTCGTTAGCAACAGCAGTATTATCAACGACATCAGTACAGGCAGAAGAGTGGTCTGCAAATATTGGCGTAACCAGCAACTATTTGTGGCGTGGTGTTACTCAAAGCTCTGACGGTCCTTCTATTTCAGGTGGTATTGATTATGCCCACGAAAGTGGCTTCTATGCCGGAACTTGGGTTGGCTCAATTGACTGGGGCACTGGTAACGGTACAGAAAACGATTATTACCTAGGTTATAGTGGCGAAGTTGACGGTTTCGGTTACGATGTTGGTTATATCTACTACAATTACCCTGCGTCAGGCTTTGAAGATTCTGACTTCGGTGAAGTTTATTTTAACGGTAGCTTTGGCGGCTTAGGCTTTGGTGTTGCCTATACCACTAACAGCCAAGTTTCTAAAGGCTCAGCCTTCGATGCGGGTGATATTTATTACAATGTTTCTTATGGTTTTGATCTACCTAAAGAGTTTAGTTTAAGCCTCCTTTACGGCTATTACACCTTTGACGCTAGTAGTGACTACGATTACGGTCACTTCCAAGTCGACGTTGCTAAAGGCGACTTTACATTCAGTGTTTCTCAAGCTGATGAAGAGTCTGGTAGCGACGATACTAAATTTGTTGTGAGCTGGGGCACGTCATTCTAAGCTTAGCAATATAATCACGATTAAAAAGCCGCTTTGTTGAAATAACAAAGCGGCTTTTTATTTAGCTGAGTTTATTCAGGCGTTATGACTAAGCCTACACTTGTCTGATTTACACCAAACAAGCATACTGTCGCTAAAGGTTAAATAATAAACAAAGGGATTCGATGGCTAAGTCAACGTTAACAGAAGTTTTGAAAAGTGTTGTTGCTGCGTTTTTTGGTGTGCAAAGTGATAAAAATCGCGAGAAAGATTTCAATGAAGGAAAAGCCATACATTTTATTATTGCTGGCGCTATTGCCGCCATTTTATTTGTTATCGGCCTAGTATTAGTCGTGTCGCTAGTATTACCTGCCTAGCTTTATTAGGTATTATTATTGGTTTAAGCTTTATCTACTTAGTGTTACCAACTTAGGCTATCACAGCGCTACTTATATAACGCCATTAATTCCCCTACTTTTTTGCGGCCACTGCCTTTTTGGCTAATTGTACGAGCAACATTGAGCTTTCTAATTTTGTTGGCATGTTCATAAATTTTACGCGTCCAAATAGTATCGTGATTACTAATCAAGACAGAAGTATTAGATAAGCGAGCAATGGTTTCTTCTGCAGCATTGGCTAAGTCTGCTTGTTCATCTAGACCAAAACCGTTACCAGCATAACTGGTAAAGCTTGCGGTTTTACTTAAAGGAACATACGGAGGATCACAATAAATTACATCACCATTTTTTGCTCGTGCAAAAGTGTCTCGATAACTTTCACAAACAAACGTTGCTTTTTGTGATTTTTCCGCAAAAAACCACAGTTCTTTTTCGGGAAAATAAGGCTTTTTATATTTACCAAAAGGCACATTGTAACCGCCAGACTTGTTATAGCGGCATAAACCATTAAAGCCATGGCGATTTAGATACAAGAAGATTAGTGATCTTTGATATGAGTCGTCACTGGCATTAAATAATGCCCTAAATTCATAATACGCATCAGCCTGATTATTTTGCATTGAAAATAACTTAGCGGCATCGCTAATAAAGCGTTCAGGCGTTAATTGAAGAATTTGATAAAGGTTTATTAGATCGCGATTTATGTCGTTAAGAATATATCGTTTGTAATTACTATTAAGAAAAACAGAGCCAGCGCCAACAAAAGGTTCTATTAGGCAATCGCCCTTTGGCAGCATTTTGTTAATTACGTCACATAACGTATATTTTCCACCCGCCCATTTAAGAAACGCTCTGTTTTTATTGGTCATTTAGCCAACAATTCCAATACTACTAATCTAACGACAGGGGATTGTAGCCTGATTCTGATCACAGACCAATGCTAACAACAATTTTTTTAAGTGAATATCCGTGTCTACTGTGCTTGATTCAGTTCTCGTTTAACCGTATCAACAGCTTTAATCCATATTCCGCTATTTCTAAGTTCGTTACTTAGTGCCCCCATCGCTTCAACCGCAGCGGCGCGATTAGCATAGGCTGGAGAAGTAATCACTACAAAAGGCTTCGCATTAATTGTTCTTGAATAATATTGATAGCTATCAAATAAATAACGTCGAGCAAACTGTTGTGCAATTTCATTTGCTTGCCCTCCATCGGCAATAGCCAATGCAGAATACTGAATAACAACACCTTCAGCATCTATATTGAACGAGTGTTGAATTGAACTATTATTAACGACGCTAACTACTTCTTTTTCTTCGCTTGGCAAAGCCTCTATCGGCTGTTGCTCTATGTTTTCAAAACGAGATGATTGCGCTACTAGGATTTCAGTTTCTGTAGCTATTTCATGGCCGCCCTGTTCAGTAGCTAAAATTGCAGCAAATACTTCCGAAGAACCTGCTTTTTCAGCGGCCTGAGGGTGATATTCTGGTGTCAATAAGGCCTGAACTATATCTGAGGACTCTGCGGCTGCAGTTTTTTGCTTTATTGGTGCTAAAGCGTTAGCTGTTAGCGGTTCATTGTTACCGTTAGCTGTAACAGGCTTTTCAATTTGCGTTGTATCGTTAATTGTTAGTCGACTAAAACCAAAGCTATCGCGCTGATACATTGCATATAAGCTAACAAACGTTAGTAGTAGAAGCGCAATCAAGGTCATCACCATTTTGTTAAATGGGGTAAATGAAAACCAAGTTGTGGTTGCTTTAAACAGTGGTGAATTTCGAGAAATTAATTGACCATTTTGCGCCGATATCAGTGATAACTTTTTACTAAATAACGCGTAATTATCAACAATCAATTTACCGATTGGTATATCGCCTAGCAGCACGACACTGATCTGGCGCCCAGATTTTTTGGCAAGCTCAGATAACAACGTAAGCTCGTGAATAATTTGCAATGACAAATGATGAGCTTGCTCAATAACAATTGCGATTGGCGATTTATCTTGTCCGTAAAATTCAATCACGCTTTGAGTCAGCGATAATTCTGGATCAAAAGGCTGGTTGGGAAAAAGTTGCTCATTAATTCTTGCACGAACCTGAACGTCATTCAGTTTGCTCGATACGGCGATTAACGCAGCATTGGTAGTGTCTGGTAAAGAAGCTAAGAAAGTGCCTGAAATTGAACCAAAGCCAGCTTGTTGTTCATCAATGACGACAACCGTATGTCGAGAAAATTTCAATATATAGTCAATTCTGGCATTTGTGCTAATTGACATAACATTTGGCTCTGAGGCTGTTGGCTGTTTGTTGGCTAAAGCTGTCATTTGACCTTCCGATTTAATCTAGAAGTTGCTTTAGCTCCTCGATAGTGACGTCGCCGAACATTTCACTTTGGCCAATGGCTGTTGGCAAAATGAACCGTAATTGACCAGCAACATTCTTTTTATCTCGTTTCATATGCTTAAGATACTGTTCAAAAGTCATATTTTCCGGGGACGTTGTTGGTAGCTCAAAATAAGCAATCAATTGTTCAATGCGACGAAGATCTGACGCTAAAAGCAATCCTCTTTGTACTGATAGTTTAGCAGCAAGAACCATACCAGCAGCAACGGCTTCACCATGAAGCCAAACACCATAGCCTTGTTCAGCTTCAATAGCATGACCAAAAGTATGGCCTAAATTCAGCAGCGCACGTCGACCAGCTTCTTTTTCATCTTCAGCAACAATTTCCGCTTTACACTGACAACAACGAGCAATAACTTCACGTAGCAATTCAGTATCTTGAGCTTTAATCGCTACTTTATTTTGCACTAACCAGTCAAAAAATTTACTGTCACCTAAAATGCCGTATTTGATAACTTCTGCCATACCTGCAGCAAATTCGCGACTCGGTAACGTTGACAGTGTATTAATATCAATAATCACGGCATTCGGTTGATAGAATGCGCCCACCATATTTTTGCCTAATGGGTGATTTATTGCAGTTTTACCACCTACCGAAGAATCAACTTGCGATAAAAGCGTGGTTGGCACTTGGATAAAATCAATACCGCGCTGATAACAAGCTGCAGCAAAGCCAGTTATATCGCCGATAACACCGCCACCCAAGGCAATAAGCGTTGAATCTCGACCATGGCCATGCTCAAGCATATGCCCCATGATTTTATCAAAGTTTGCTAAATTCTTTTGTTGTTCGCCATCAGGCAAAACTAAAAAATCGACGTCAAAGCCATCAAGTGCAGTAATTAACTTTTCGCCGTAAAGCGGGAAGACAACAGTGTTTGAGACAATACAAACACGTTTAGATTTGATGTGTTGGCAAACAGGGCTATTGTTGTCCAAAAGCCCTGTTGCTATATAAATTGGGTAACTGCGATCGTCCAGATCAACCAGAAGTGGTTTCATTAGAAATCTAGACGTTCGACAATCTTATGAGCAACAACTTTAGCGCTTTGATCATCAGTCTGCACAATCACGTCAGCAATTTCTTCATATAACGGATTACGCTCTACAGCTAACTTTTCTAATACCGATCTTGGCTCTTCAGATGTTTGCAATAATGGACGACGACGATCACGCTGTGTACGAGCAACTTGCTTATCAATAGTAGTTTCTAAGTAAACCACAATACCACGAGCAGATAAGCGATTACGTACTTGAGGGCTAATCACTGAACCACCACCTGTAGCAAGTACGATACCTTGTCTTTCAGTTAAGTCGTCAATAACGTCTTCTTCTCTTTTACGGAAGCCTTCTTCCCCTTCTAAATCGAAAACCCACGAAATGTCAGCACCAGTGCGACGTTCAATTTCTTGATCCGAGTCGAAAAACTCTAAGTGAAGCTTATCAGCTAATTCTCGACCAATTGTGCTTTTACCTGCGCCCATCGGACCAACTAGGAAAATATTACGTTTTTCTGCCATTAGACTTACTTAATTCTCGTAAAAATAGTGTAAATAGGTAAGAGGAAACTCCCCTCAAAAATTTCAAGGGCGTAATTATCGCAATTGTTTTGAGTAGAATGCAAGTAAGTGACCAAAATTTACGCCACTTACTTGTTAATTAAATGAGTTTAGAAATGCTCGGTTACGATTCGAGGTGTGACGAATATTAATAACTCTTTCTTTTCATTAAAGTTGTTTGTATTTCTAAACATCCAACCAAAATACGGAATATCACCTAAAACTGGCACTTTAGAAACCGCACTAATGATAGATTGCTGGTAAATACCACCTAAAACAATAGTCTCACCATTACTAACTAGCACTTGGGTGCCAATACGTTGGGTGTCAATGGCCGGTGCTTGACCACTGGTGATATCAGAAACCGTATCTTGCGTTACGCTTAAATCCAAAATAATTTTGTTATCAGGCGTAATATGAGGCGTAACAGTTAAGCTTAATACCGCTTTTTTAAACTGAGTTGCCGTAGCACCACTTGACGCAGCTTCTTGGTATGGAATTTCAACACCTTGTTCAATAAAGGCTTCTTTTTGGTTAGCCGTCGTAATACGCGGGCTAGCAATAATTTCACCTTTATTTTCTTGTTCTAAGGCGCTTAATTCTAAATCTAAAATGGTACCATCAGCTAATCGAGCAATTTGGAAGGCAATGCTACCAGCAGGGTTTGCTACCGGTAAGTTAACATTCAATCTATCACTTAATGATGGAATTACACCGCCAGCAGCAGAATCAGCACCCTCTAAGCGACCAGCTGTAGCATATTCGCCATCAGTATCAGTAACCCCCCAACGAAGACCTAACTCTTCATTGATATTATCTTTAACTGTCACCATACGTGCTTCAATGACTACCTGACGCACTGGAATATCCAAGATATCAATCATGCGTTTGATATCTTCAATGCTTTTTGATGTATCACGCACGAGCAGGGTATTAGTACGCTCATCTACCGATACTGAACCTCTAGCAGATAAAATGCTGGTATCGTCATTCTTTATTAATGCAGCAAGCTCAGAGGCTTTAGCATAATTAATTTGAATATACTCAGAATATAGCGGCGCTAACTCTTCTACTTGTTGTTGTGCTTGAAGGTTTTTTGCTTCACGTGCAGCTAACTCATCACTAGGGGCAACCATTAAAATATTACCCTGCATGCGCTTATCTAAGCCTTTTACTTTCAGAATAATATCTAGCGCTTGATCCCAAGGTACACCATCTAAACGCAAGGTAATGTTACCTGTAACTGTGTCACTAGTGATTAAATTAAATTCATTATAGTCCGCAATAATTTGCAGTACGGTACGGATAGAAATGTCTTGGAAGTTTAATGATATTGTACGGCCACTGAAATCTTCAGCAGCACCTAAGTAGCCTGCTTTTTTCTCTTCTTTACGAACATTAATCAAAAAGACATTGCCTTGTTGATCGTGCTCAAAGGTGAAATTACCATCTACATCAATCACTAACTTGGCATTACGACCTTCTCTAAATGTTTCAATACCAGTAACCACCGTTGAGAAATCAGTAACATCTAGCTTATAAAGTAAGTCATCAATTATTTGCGTATTGTAAAATTCAACAACTACTTTACCTAATTGATCACTTACGTCTGCAGCAACTACACTGTCGCCTAAGTTAATAATAACCTGACCTTCCGCTGCTAATTCACCTCGTCTAAAATCAATAGAGTCAATGCTGTTAATAAATGCTTCACCTGCTGGGGCAACTTGCTCAACGATTTCAGCGGCCTTACCATAAGTTAATGTAATGGCGTACTTATCCGCCTCAATTGCAACATCAAACACTGTTAATTTTTCTAGATTAATTGCGGCAATCATGTCGCCATTAACTTTAGATAGCATTACAGATTCAACACCGGCATGCTGAACTAGTGTTTCAACATTGGCATCGTTATAGGCAACTGGACCAAAATTTATTTCAATGACAGCAGGATCTACCGTGGTTTTCACCGCAGGTTGACCAGTGATTTCATCTGAAAAAGAAAACACCAACTCTATTTGATCATTATGTATCGTGTTATATGCAATACCCATCAAATCCGAAGCATGTGCTGCCGTCGAATAAACAAAGTAAAAACACATAGCAATGATAACTTTCACCTGTTTTCTGAAGGTAAAAATTTTATTTCTCATTATATTATTAAATAGCATCACTACTTCCTTTACCTTTGACTATCCAATTCAACCATATCAATTTCGGTTTCTCGCTCAACCCAACAGCCCGCGCCATCTGGAGTTAATTCAATTACTTTCACGCTATTATTACCCACTTCAGTAATTCTACCGTTATATAAGCCAACGTAATTACCAATTGATACCCTGTGTAATGTATTATCTGACGCTTCTATCAATGCCCAAGTTACTCCACCTTCACCTAAGGTGCCTCGCATCACTAAGTCGCCCATCGCAAATTTTTCTAATGGTTGCTTTCTGCGTCTTGGGTCTGGACTTAAACAACCCGACATTTGCTGTAGCTTTTCTTGTATAGCTTCTGGACGAGGCACTACAAAAGGGCTACGCAAGTCTGCGGCTGAATATTTGTAATGATTAAATTCAGGCACTTCCGGCATTGGTTCTATATAGCTTTTTGTATTTGCTTGAACCTTTTCAATATGCGCTTGTATATCACTCGTATCATCAAAACAGCCAGACAATAACACCACAGAAAACAATACTGCTATTCTGATCATTGGCCAGCCTCCTGATAACGATAAGTTTTTGCTTGAAGTTTCAGGTCAAGCATTTCATTTTTCAGTTGAGTAATATTAATCGTAAAATCATGAAGCGTTACGATTCTTGGCAGTCCAGCAATCTTACTAACAAAGTTACCAAATTCGTGATAAGCACCAATAACTTCAATATCGATCGGCAATTCAATATAAATTTCTTTAGTGATTTCGGGTTGCCAATTAAGCTTAACAAAGTCTAAACCACTTGTGGTGCCAATAAATGTTATGTCATCAAGTAAACCTGGCGTTTCGTGGCTTTCAGGTAAACTTCTAAGTTGATTAGCAAACATAGACTCGGCTTCGGCCATTTGCTGTTGAAATAGTTCTAAATTAGCAGCAACATGATATTTAGCTTGGTACTCTTGTTTCAGTGTAACTTCTTCAGCACGTACTCTATCGAGCATAGTTAACTTATCACTTACTAACCCAACATAAGTTAATCCAGCAATCACAATTGCAGTGAAGATGGCCAGTACTACTTTGGCTGCTATTGGCCACTCACCAATATTATCGAGTTCAAGGTTATCAAATTGTTCGGTAAATTTATTAAGATCTATATCCATTATTTACCTCCCTTTGATGCTTCATTTGCACCATCTAAATTACCTACCAACCCTTGGATTTTAACGCGCATTTTAAAATCACTGAGCAATTTAGTCGCTTCTTCATCAGTAGTAATTGACTCAGGCGTTGCATCGACAAACAAATCTGACAATTCAATAGCGCGGATCATGTTGGCTAAATGGTTATTTGATTCACTCTTACCTTCAAGGTGAATAATATTGCCTAATTTTTCTAATTTCGTCAGATATATGCCTGTAGGTATAACCTTAGCTATTTCATCTAACACTTGCGTACCTACATTTCGACTACGTTGAAGTTGCTCAATAACATTCATACGTTTTTGCAGTGCCGCTTTCTTTTCTTCCAATGTTTTTATTTCTGCAATACGGATATCTAGAATTTGAATTTCATTCTTTAAAAATTGATTTCGAGCTTGTTGGCCATCAATTTTTGCTTGATAAAGCACACTGATAGCAAACACAACCAAAAACGCAAACAAAGCTACGAAGGTCAAGATACCAATAAATTCTTTTTTTCTGGCCTTTTGCGCTTCCTCGCGCCAAGGCAACAGGTTTATATATGCCACGGCGTAAAACTCCTTAACGCTAATCCTGATGCCACCATTAATTGTGGAGCAACTTGCTTCAACTCAGTGTGGTCTACGCCACTAGCAACTTCAATATTTTCAAATGGATTGGCAATAACGGTATAAATACCGAGCTCCTCGGTTAATAACTCTTGAATACCTTCTACTAACCCTGTACCACCTGAAATTACTAAGTAATCCACTTTTTCATAGCCGCTTGATGTTAAAAACATTTGAATAGCTCTGCGGATTTGCTGAACTAGGATAGTATGGAATGGTGCAAGCACCTCAAAGCGATAATTCGGCGGCAGTTTATTATTTACTTTAGAGTTCTCCGCCTCTTCAAACGATTGGTTGTAATATGAAACAATTGAACGTGTATACTGCTCACCGCCAAATAGTTGATCTCGACTGTAAACATGCTCACCATGATTAGATGCTGAAAATAAAGTCATGGTAGCGCCAATATCAACAATAGCGACCATTTTTTCAGCGGCATCTTCAGGTAACTGTGACATACATAAATCTAGCGTTCTACTAACCGCATAAGACTCTACATCAACCACTTTAGTACCAAAGCCACCAGCATCTAGTGTTGCTACTCGAGCTTCAACAGATTCAGTACGCGCAGCACTAAGTAAGACATTAATTTTACTAGGATCAGATTCATTTACAGCAAGTTTTTCAAAGTCTAAACTCACTTCATCTAGTGGGTAAGGAATTAAGCTATCGGCTTCAACTTCAATTTGCCCAGCAAGTTCATCATCGCTTAAAGCAACATCCATATAAATAACTTTGGTGATAACCGTTTGACCGGAAACAGCGACGGCGGCTTGCTTTACGGAGGAAGCAATTTTTTTACGGATTTTGGCAACAACTTTTCCCACCGCTTCAATATCTTGAATTTCGCGGTCAATAATTGCGCCACGAGGCATAGGCTCTATCGCAAAACTTTCTAGGATGTAGCCATTATCTCCCTGACTGAGCAATACAGCCTTGACTGCATGAGAACCTATATCGATTCCCACCATCATGGAGGCTTTTTGTTTCCATAACTTGCTTAGCATAACTTCCTACTAAATCTTATAGTTCTAATTATTTTAGATATAATATACGCATAAATACATTTATTACATGGTTTTACACGATATACTAGTCTTATCATACAAAATTTTTCGATAAATAGAGCTTTTTTCTGTGTTTTCTATTAAAAAATTAGTGAAAATTGCTGTAGCACTAATCCTATTAGGTATTATTTCTTTAGCAATTCTTTATCTCACCATGCGAAAAGATTTGCCAAGTGTTCAGTCCCTTAAAGACATGAAGTGGCAAACACCTATGCAAATTTATAGCAAAGATGGCAAACTTATTTCGCAATTTGGTGAAAAAAAACGTATTCCGTTGAGCCTCAACGAGTTCCCACAGCAACTAATTAATGCCATTTTAGCGACCGAAGATGATCGATTTTATAACCATTTTGGGGTAGACCCGATTGGTGTCGGACGTGCAGTTTTTTATAAACTAATTGGGCAAAATAAAGGTGGTGCCAGCACTATAACTATGCAGGTTGCCCGTAATTTCTTTTTAACTCGAGAAGTGACATACACTCGAAAAATCCGTGAAGTATTCCTATCATTTCACATTGAAAGCTTATTATCTAAAGACGAAATTCTTGAACTTTACATGAATAAAATTGAGCTTGGGCATAGAGCTTTTGGTTTTGGTGCCGCCGCTCAAGTTTATTACGGAAAGGATGTAAAAGAACTTACACTCCCTCAAATTGCCGTGTTAGCTGGCTTACCTAAAGCGCCATCTACACTAAACCCTATTCGCTCTCCAGAGCGAGCAAAAGCACGACGTGCCGTTGTGCTACAACGTATGTTAGTAAGTGATTACATCAACGAAAGCGAATACCAAGAAGCATTGAACGCACC
Organism: Colwellia sp. MEBiC06753; assembly: GCF_053470325.1. Taxonomy (NCBI): domain Bacteria; kingdom Pseudomonadati; phylum Pseudomonadota; class Gammaproteobacteria; order Alteromonadales; family Colwelliaceae; genus Colwellia; species Colwellia sp. MEBiC06753. The sequence continues at coordinate 24,619 of NZ_JBQMTM010000009.1, forward strand.
AATTACAGGTAAAAAACATGGAGCGGAAATTGAGCTAAATGCCCCCTATATAGCCGAAATGGCACATCAAGCGATGATTAGCCGCTATGGTGCGGAGGAAGCTTATACGGGTGGCTACAAAGTTTATTTAACCGTTAGCTCTGAACTGCAAAAAGCCGCACAACAATCTGTAGTTGAAAATTTAATGGCATATGATCGCCGTCATGGTTATCGCGGCCCAATCAAGCAATTACGCCCAACTATAGATAGCAAGGGCATTAATGAAAATATCGCTTTAACTCAAGATGTAAAACCTTTAACAGAAGTTGAAGTTCAACAAGCATTGGCAGATGTTCAGAACTACCAGCAGTTGCAACCAGCTGTTGTTATTGGTGTATTAGAGCAAAGTGCAATAGCGGTATTAGCCAACGGTGAATCTGTTGACATTCCATGGCACGGCATGTCTTGGGCTAGAGAATTTATCAGTGATGAAAAACAAGGGGCGGCTCCACAAACAGCAGCTGACATACTTCATATTGGTGATGTGATTTATGTGATAAAGCAAGCTAATGAATATCATTTAAGTCAGCTACCACAAGCGAGTAGCGCATTAGTTGCTATGTCTCCAGGTAACGGCGCACTTCAAGCGGTTGTTGGCGGTTTTAGTTTTAAACAAAGTCAGTTTAATCGAGTGACTCAAGCCAAAAGGCAAGTAGGCTCTAATATCAAACCTTTTGTCTATTCTGCAGCATTAGAACACGACCATACCTTAGCGACCTTAGTTAACGATGCGCCAATTAACCAATGGGATCAAAGCACCGGTATTGTCTGGCGACCAAAAAATTCACCGCCAACTTATGATGGTCCTATTCGAGTTAGATTAGCATTAGCACAATCAAAAAATGTGATTGCCGTGCGTTTGCTACGCGCAGTGGGGCTTGGCAATATTATTGACCACCTAACAGCATTTGGCTTTGCGCCAAACGACTTGCCAGAAAATGAATCTATAGCACTAGGCTCAGCGTCACTAACGCCTTTAGAACTAGTGACAGGCTTTGCCACATTTGCAAATGGCGGCTATTTAGTAGAGCCATATTTTATCGATCGTATAGAGGACTCTTTTGGCAAAGTCTTATACCAAGCCAATCCCAAACTAGCATGCGATTTACCGTGCTCTGAACTAATAACAACAGAACCTGCAAATGAAATTACTGACTTTGTTAATGATACTGACGCTGAATTCAATATTGAAAACACTGAAACGTTGAATGCAATTAACAATGAAGATAGTGATTTAAATCAGCCTGCAATTCAAACTGCCCAGCGTGCGATCAGTAAACAAAATGCCTTTTTAATTACCGAAGCTCTTAATAGTGTTATCTGGGGAGCAGATTGGTCAGTCACGCCAGGTTGGCAAGGCACAGGCTTTAGAGGAAGAACCTTAAAACGTAGAGATATCGCAGGAAAAACTGGCACAACCAATGAAGCCAAAGATGCTTGGTTCTCAGGCTATAGCCGCAAAATAGTCGCCACTTCTTGGATAGGCTTTGACGATCATACTCGAAACCTAGGCCAAACTGTTTACAACAGCAACCTTGGTAAAAATCAGATCACAGGCAAAGAATTCGGTGCTAAATCTGCCCAACCTGCTTGGATCAGTTTTATGAAAACGGCGCTTGATAACTTGCCTGTTGAACCATTTATTCCACCTGAGGGCATAGTCTCTGTGCGCATTGATAAAGCCACAGGCAAACTAACCTCTAAAACTGACAAAAGCAGTATCTTTGAATATTTTAAAGTTGGCACAGCACCAACTGAATACATTAAAAATGATGAAAGTAGTGTTATTTTAGATGGTGAAAGTGAGAGCAATATCGAGATTTTTTAAAATTCGGCTCACTTGAATGACTTACTTTAAATAACAGTGCAGCACTGAAATAGTGCTGCACCAATATGATGCAAAATTTAAAGTTCATCATCTTAGTTTATTTTTCAAATTAAAGTTAAGTAACTGTTTTAATTTATTTAATTTTAATTCATCTAGCTTTTGGCATAAACCTTGTTTGTCTACTTCTTCATCAATAATTCAATTGAGGTAGTGGATGCTTAGTCAGTTTATTATCGAAACGAAATTACCTTCGTCCTTTGCTAGCACTGCTCGTCAATGGTTTGTGCCTGTAGTTTCACAAATCACAAAACTCACCACCAACAAAACCACACCTGTTTTTATTGGTATTAATGGCTGCCAAGGCTCAGGTAAGTCAACACTTGCAGCGTTTCTCTGTCACCAGCTTAACGAAGAACATGGCTTATCAGTGGTCAACTTATCACTGGATGACTTTTATTATTCTAGAGAAAAACGTGCTGAGTTAGCTGAAACCATTCACCCTTTACTGGCTACCCGCGGAGTTCCCGGTACCCACAATACTGAACTTCTTGGCTACACATTAGCCTGTTTAGAACAAAATCAAACTGTAGCCATTCCGAGTTTCGATAAAGCGCAAGATAACCCTGTGCCAAGCTGCCAATGGCAAAGCTCACCAGCAAAAGTAGATGTTGTACTTATGGAAGGCTGGTGCTGGGGCGTCAAGCCGCAAAATATTAAGGCACTTGATAAGCCAATTAATGAATTAGAAAAATTGCAAGATACAGGGGGGAAGTGGCGTCAATATGTTAATCAGCAACTTGCCTGTGCCTACCAGCCATTATATTCGATTATCGATAAATGGCTTATGCTCAAAGCACCAAGCTTTTCCTGTGTTCATCAATGGCGCTGGCAACAAGAACAACGGCTTGCCGAAAATTCGGATTTAAGTGCAAGTAACCAGATAATGACTGAAGCGCAAGTTACCGAGTTTATCGCTTATTTTCAGCGCTTAACTGAACATGCTTTAGCAACGCTAGAGAAAGATTGCGATCTAGTATTTTACTTAGATCAGCAGCGTAAAGTGCAATCTGCTGTTGGCCGACTTTAATATAAAATGGAGAAATGTCATGCAATTTCCCCTAGTCTTTACCGACCTTGATGGTACTTTACTTGACCACTATGACTACAGTGTTAAAGCAGCGCTTCCGACATTAGCTGCACTGAAATTTCTTAACATTCCAATTATTGCTAATACCAGTAAAACTGAGCAAGAAGTCACCAAACTTTATCAACAATTGGATATTATTAGTCCTTTTATTGTTGAAAATGGGGCCGCGGTTTATCTACCAAAATCCTCGATAGCAACACAACCTCAAGACACAATTGAGCGCCAAGATTATTGGCTTAAAGTTTTCAGCCAACCACGTGCTGTTTATATTGATTTAGTCCAGCAACTTAAAGCTGATTTTAGCAAAGACTTTACCTGTTTTAGTGATATGACAGATCAAGCGATAGCTAACATCACAGGGCTTTCTTTGCCAGCAGCGAAGCTCGCCAATCAGCGACAGTTTGGCGAACCTGTACTTTGGCAAGGTAATCATTCACAAAAAGGTGCTTTTATCAATCAAGCAAAGTCGTTAGGTGCAAACGTGCTGGAAGGCGGCCGCTTTATTCATATTTGCGATGCATGTGATAAAGGTCAAGCAATGAACTGGTTAGCGGGTGAATATCAGCATCAATTTAAACAACCAAATGTCACCACTATCGCCTTAGGTGACAGTGGTAATGATATTGCGATGCTGGAGGCAGCTGATATTGCCGTACAAATAAAATCCCCTACGCACGCATTCCCTCAAATTAATCAAGAAGTTGTTAATTTTATCTATCAAACACAAGGCTTTGGCCCCGTTGGCTGGGCTGAAGCATTAACTTTCATTCTAGGGCTAGCCCCCAATCATGGTATTCCATCATCAACTCATCACACATTAGGAGAGTTCTCATATGGCTGATTTTTATCAAAATGGCAGCGTTACCACTTTACACAATTTAGGCCAGCGAACTTATCAAGACTTAGAAAATGAATTGGTTGCCTTCAATAAAAAGCGCCCGTTAGGTTTGTTATTACCATCGTTATTCTCAGAACTAGAAGGCCCAGCGCTGGCAAAAATTATCGACAAAATTGCCGAAGTGCCCTATTTAACTGAAGTCGTCATAGGGTTAGATCGCGCTGATGAAGCGCAATATCGCTATGCCCTCGAATTTTTTGGTAAATTGCCTCAACACCATCGTGTGTTATGGAATGATGGCACAAGACTCAAAGCAATAGACGCTAAACTTCAAAAACTTGGCCTAGCACCAACCGAGATGGGCAAAGGTCGAAATGTTTGGTACTGCATGGGGTATATCCTAGCATCAAATAAGGCTGAATCAATCGCCCTACATGACTGTGATATTTTAACTTACGAAAAAGACTTATTAGCTCGCCTGCTATACCCTGTTGCTCACCCACAATTTCAATATGAATTTAGTAAAGGCTTTTATGCACGCGTTGCCGACGGCAAAATTAATGGTCGTGTTTCCCGCTTGCTTGTTACCCCACTTATTCGTGCATTAAAACGCGTGGTTGGTCCGAATGAATATCTCGACTACATGGACTCTTTTCGTTATCCATTAGCTGGCGAATTCTCATTCCGCCGCGATGTATTAAACGATTTACGCATTCCAAGTGACTGGGGCTTAGAAATTGGCGTATTAAGTGAAATGCATCGTAACTATGCCACCAATCGTATTTGCCAAGTAGATATTGCTCAGGTTTATGATCACAAGCATCAAGACTTATCGTTAGACAATACCGAAGCTGGCCTATCCAAAATGTCGGTGGATATTACCAAAGCGTTTTTTAGAAAATTGGCAACACAAGGTAAAACCTTTACTACCGAAACTTTCCGATCAATTAAGGCGACTTATTTTCGTATTGCGCTCGATTATGTTGAAACCTATCGTCATGACGCATTAATGAATGGCCTTAATCTAGACATTCATATTGAAGAAAAAGCCGTAGAAATGTTTGCCATGAACATCATGATTGCTGGACAAACGTTTTTAGACAACCCGATGGAAACACCGTTTATTCCAACTTGGAGCCGAGTAATTAGCGCAGAACCTCATATTTTAGAAGAACTTAAAGAAGCTGTTGAATTGGATAATGAAGAATTTTCAAAAGGATAGCCAACAATCATGACCGAGCAATTTGATGCATTAACGCTAAAAGTAGAACAACAACTGACCATGATTTATCAGGATGTTGACCTTAGCATCTCGACAAAAGAATTAGCGCTGCGATTGATCAACGAAATGCGCATTGATGATAATTGCACACCACCTGAACCATACAGTAACCATTGGTCAGAGCGCGATATTATCATGATCACTTATGGTGACAGTCTGATGCAAGCAGGCGAAAAGCCACTAGTGACTTTGCAGCACTTTGTTGAAACTTATCTGAAAAATCATATCAATAGTGTACATATTCTACCGTTCTTCCCCTATAGCTCGGACGACGGCTTTTCGGTCATTGACTATTCATCAGTGAATGAAGGTTTAGGTGATTGGCAAGACATTCAAGCAATTGCTGGCAAAAAGCGACTAATGGCAGATCTCGTGATCAACCATTGCTCTAGCCGCAGTATGTGGTTTGAAAATTTTATTAACGGAGAAGGTCAAGGACACGATTATTTTTTCACCGCTGAGCCAGAAGATGATTTGTCACAAGTTGTTAGGCCAAGAACCTCGCCATTATTGCGACCAACGGAAACCGCTACAGGTGAGCAACATGTTTGGTGCACTTTTAGTCATGACCAAGTAGATTTCGACTTTCGAAACCCTGAAGTCCTCAGCCAGTTTGTTAAAATTATTCGCCAATACTTAGACAATGGCGTCAGGATTTTTCGCTTAGATGCCGTCGCTTTTTTGTGGAAAATCATCGGCAGCCCAAGCATTAATTTACCACAAACTCATGAAGTAGTGCGTTTGTTACGAACGTTAATTGAACACGCTCAGAATGACGCAGTGATCATTACTGAAACTAACATTCCCAACACTCAAAACCTCACTTATTTTGGTAACGCTAACGAAGCCCACTGTATCTACAACTTTTCTCTGCCACCGCTGCTAATTAACACCCTGATCACAGGTAATTGTTTATACCTTAAGCGCTGGTTAATGAGCATGCCGCCAGCACAAAATGGCACCACTTACTTTAATTTTATTGCTTCGCATGACGGCATAGGCTTAAGACCTGTAGAAGGTTTAATGACAGATCAAGAAATTGGCACGCTGATTAACACCATGAAGCAGTTTGGTGGCGCAATTTCATGGCGCACCAGTGAAACGGGTGAACAAAAAGCTTATGAAATGAATATCGCTTTGTTTGACGCACTTCAAGGAACGGTACATGGCCCTGATAAATATGGCATGCAACGCTTTATTTGTGCCCACACCATTATGCTCGGCTTAGAAGGTATTCCTGGCATTTATATTCATAGCTTGCTCGGTACACGCAATGACTATGAAAAGCTGAAAAATACCCATCATAACCGTGCAATTAATCGTCATCGCTGGGATTATCAATCATTAGTTGAGCAACTCGAAGATAGCGATAATCAACATGCTAAAGTGCTGAATAAAATGATGGCGCTGATTGACCTTCGCATCAAGCAAAAAGCACTTCACCCCAATGCTACTCAATTTACTCTGCATTTAGGATTAAATTTATTTGGGTTTTGGCGCCAAAGCCAAGATCGCAAACAAAGCATTTTCTGTATCACAAACGTTACCGATGAGGTTATGGAGTTACCCATCAGTGAACTTAATTTAGTGCTTACTGAGCGTTGGTTAGATTTAATTTCAGGTGAAGAAATTGCTGATTTAACTTTACCGATATTTTTACAGCCATACCAAACCGTATGGATCAGTAATTATACGGTTCAGTAATCATATGGCTCAGTAATTCTATTCTTCAACTACGTGCTACCAGTTAGCGCGTAGTTGAATTGCCGATAATATATCGTCATGTTTTGTATGAATTTCATCTGCTGCATTGAGTAGCTCTTTAGCAATAAAATCATGATGAATGGCATAGCAATATAAGCCTGCAGCTTTGGCAGCAGCAATACCATTTTTAGAGTCTTCTAAAGCAATTACTTGCTCAGGTTGCACACCCAAAAGCTGACAGGCTTTTAAGTAACCTTCGGGGTCAGGTTTATTACGGCTAACATCGTCACCAGTAATAATGGCATCAAAATACCCCTGCAAATGATTGCCTTCAATGGCGTCGAATACATTGGCGCGTTTGCCACCAGAAACTACTGCCATTTTAATGCCTTGCTGTTTAAATACTTCCAAGGTATCAACAATACCAAACAGTAAGGGCATAGGTTCGGTTAAACATAACTGAGCGAAATATTCACTTTTGCTTTGCACCAATTCGGCATGACTAATATTAAGCGTGTAATTGGTGAGTATATGTTCAGCGAGTGCAGATTCTGGCTTACCCACCCAGTTATCCGCAAATTGCTGAAAACTGATCTCAATATTCCAAGGTTCAAGTATTGCTTGCCACGCACGCCAATGGTGAGTTTCAGAATCAACTATGGTGCCATCACAATCAATCAATGCTGCTACTATATTCACATTCACCTTATTTCCTTTTGGCTTATCCTGCTCGCTAAATTGGTTTAACTAATACCAATGATTTACGTTGGAAGTTATAAAGTGCTTTTTTCTGGTCTGGTAAGGCATCAACAGTAGTTTCAACAAAGCCTTGTTCCCTAAACCAATGGGCACTAACAGTGGTTAGGACAAATAATTGCTCTAGTTTCTGGCGCTTAGCAAAAGATTCAACTGCGGCAATTAATCGCTCACCACGGTTACCTTTACGGTAATCAGGGTGAATAACGACACAGGCCAACTCACCTACTTTTGCTTCCGGGTAAGGATAAAGTGCGGCACAAGCGATAATTGCATCTTCTTTTTTCAACACGATAAAGCGATCAATTTCCGTTTCCAGCAACTTACGAGAGCGGCGCACCAACACCCCTTCTTCTTCAAGTGGCTGAATTAATTCTAAGATGCCACCGACATCATCAATTGAAGCCGTAGCAATATGTTCTTTATAATCTTTAGCGATTAAAGTGCCAGCACCTTCTCGGGTAAACAGCTCTTGCAACAATGCAGTTTCACTTTTATACGACACGCAATGGCAACGCTCAACACCATTTTCTCCACTTTGAATAATCGCACGCAGCAGCAACTGACGAACATGATCAGACTCTTCATTGCCATAATCATCAAGTAGCTCTTTGACTTTATGGACACTGCAGCTGCGAATTAAGCTGCCATCTTGATCCAGCAGCCCTTCATCTTCGGTAAAAGTAATGAGCTTATCCGCTTGTAAGGCAATAGCCGTTTGAGTAGCAACATCTTCTAACGCTAAGTTAAACACCTCTCCGGTCGTGGAATAACCAACAGGAGACAGCAAGACAATGGAGCCAAAATCAAGTTGCGTATTAATGCCCACTTTATCTATTCGGCGCACTAAACCGGTATGCTGGTAATCAACGCCGTCTTTAACGCCAATTGGTCGAGCGATAACAAAATTTCCAGTGCTCACTCGAATATGCGAGCCATGCATTGGCGAATTTGACAGGCCCGTAGTTAACAGCGCTTCAATATGTACACGTAAAGAACCGGTAGCATCTTTAACTGCCATCAAGGTTTGTTTATCGGTAATACGCAGGTGCTGTTCAAACTGCTGCTCAACGCCAAGCAAACTGGCGCGCTCAGCAATTTGTGGACGCGCACCATGAACGATAACCAACTTAACACCCAAACTTCTTAATAACGCGATATCATGGATGATATTGGCGAAATTTGGGTGTAATACCGCTTCACCACCAAACATCAAGACCACGGTTTTTCCGCGATGAGCATTGATATAAGGCGCAGCGTTTCTAAACCACTTAACGTAGTCTTTATCGTTTTTCACTGAGCTACCTACTTACTACGACTGACCTGATATGCCATCGCGACTTCATCATCTGGATTTTTATGGACACTTGGTTCACTGTCTTCAATGATGTAATCCGCTAAGCTCGATTTATCAATTTGCTCAAAGCCTAACTCGGCAAAATAATTTGGAATGTAAGTTAGCACTATAATAGTTTCTAGCTCCATTTTATGAGCAAATTCAAGCAAGTACTGAGTAAGTGCTTGGCCCTGCCCTTTGCCATGATGGTCACTATCAACAACTATCGAACGAATTTCAGCAAGGTTCGGTTCATAAATATAAAGTGACGCGCAACCTACCACTTCACCATCAATTTCTGACACCACAAAGTTTTGAATATCATGAATGATATTGTCACGACTGCGATGTAAAATTTCGCCTTTACCTGACCAGTAATCAACAAGTTGATTTATTTTATCAACATCAGACATTCGAGCACGACGCACCGACATTGCCGCGGCACGCTGGGCGTTAAGGCGCTGCTGAACTTGCTTAAGTGCCAATGTCACCTGATGTTTACCCGGCGCACCAACAACTTGCTCATTTAAGATATTGCGATTATCTTGCTGAATATTGGCTAGCGCTTTTTGCACCTGCGCACGAGAAGTGCCACCTAGCGCTTCACGCTTATCAAGCGTCGACTCTATTGATAAATGTTGATAAACATCTTGGCCAATTTTGTGGCTGAACGCTTGCAGCTGAGTCAAGGTTAAATCTTCTAATGGGCAGCCTTTTTCAATGGCAGCCAATACCACTTCACCCACAATATGGTGTGCTTCACGAAATGGAATGTCTTTACTCACCAAATAATCTGCAAGCTCAGTAGCATTAGCATAACCTTGCTGGGCAGCGGCAAGCGTGCGTGCAGAATTAACTTTTAAGCCATCTACCACTAACGTCGCCATTTCCATACATTCCTGCCAAGTATCTAACGCATCAAACAGGCCTTCTTTGTCCTCTTGCATATCTTTGTTATATGCTAGCGCTAGCGCTTTCATGGTCGTTAACATACCCGTGAGTGAGCCAAATACCCGACCTGCTTTACCACGAATTAATTCACATGCATCAGGGTTTTTCTTTTGCGGCATCAATGATGAACCTGAGCTCACTAAGTCGCTCATTTCAACAAAACCCGCTTCACCTGAATTGTAAAAAATTAAATCTTCAGCGAAGCGTGATAAATGCATCATGCTGATACTGGCTGTTGAGAGTAGCTCGATTACATGATCACGATCAGAAACCGCATCTAAGCTATTAATGGTGGCACTGCGAAAACCTAAGTTTTGCGCTAATAAGTCACGGTCTATCGGGTAAGCTGTACCCGCTAACGCGCCTGAGCCTAACGGCGAAACATCTAGACGGTATAACGCATCTTTTAACCGACCAATATCACGATTGAACATTTCAACATAAGCTAAACACCAATGACCGAACGTGACTGGTTGCGCTCGTTGTAAATGGGTATAGCCCGGTAAAACGGTATTACTTTCACGTTCAGCAAGATTCATCAACGCTTGCTGTAAATTCACCAAGGCAAATAGTAATTCACCACCAGTTTCTTTACACCAAAGTTTTAAGTCAGTCGCCACTTGGTCATTACGACTGCGACCAGTATGTAATTTCTTACCAAGATCACCTGTTTTTTCAATCAGTTGAATTTCTACCCAGCTGTGAATATCTTCGGCGTCGGAAAATAAAATTTGCTTCGGATCTTCTTCAACCGACGCTTTAAGTTCTAATAACGCTGCTTCTAATCGCGCCACTTCATCATCTGATAAGACACCGACTTGATTCAGCGCGCCAGCCCAAGCAATGGAACCAACAATATCTTGCACTGCCATTCGGTAATCAACTGGCAACGAATCGTTAAATTTTTTAAATTGCACGCTGGCTTTTTCTTTAAACCGGCCACCCCATAATGCCATGGTGTTTGCTCCTACCTTAGTGATTCGTTACTTTTTACTCTGTTCATTAAGCGCGGTAATACGGCTTGATAAACTGAATAAACGAATAAAGCCTTCTGCATGTTTTTGGTCATAAACTTCATCAGCGCCAAACGTGGCAAATGCTTCTGAATATAAGCTATTTGGCGAGCGACGTTGAGTAACTGTTGCCGTGCCTTTATATAATTTCACTACGATATCGCCAGTCACTTTTTCAGCAAATGAAGCTGCTGCCGCCAATTGCGCTTTCGCCAGCGGCGTAAACCAACGACCATCGTAAATTACATGAGAAAACTCTAAGCCCACTGATTCTCTAAACTTCAGTGACTCTTTATCTAAAATTAATGTTTCTAAACCTTTGTAGGCCGCCATTAATACCGTACCGCCTGGGGTTTCATAACAGCCACGAGATTTCATACCCACTAAACGGTTTTCAACAATATCAATACGGCCAACACCATGTGCAGCGGCTTTGTTATTCAAATAAACTAAAGATTGATATGCAGATAATTTCTGACCATCAACCGCAACTAATTCACCTTGCTCAAAGCTTAACATGACCGTTTCTGGCGTATCTGGAGCATCCATTGGCTCAACTGTCATCGTCCATACTTCTTTTGAAGGCTCACACCACGGATCTTCTAACTCACCACCTTCATGAGAAATATGCCAAGCATTAGCGTCACGGCTATAAATTTTGGTTAATGATGCAGAACAAGGAATATTACGTTCAGCTAAATAATCTAATAAGTCTTCACGTGAAACCATGTCCCATTCACGCCACGGTGCAATTACGGTTAATTGCGGCGCAAGCGCAGCAAAACATGACTCGAAACGCACCTGATCGTTACCTTTACCGGTACAGCCATGACATACGGCATCGGCTCCCACTTTCAGCGCCACTTCAACATGCGCCTTAGCAATTACCGGACGCGCCATTGATGTACCTAATAAGTACTGGCCTTCATAAACCGCACCGGTTTTGATGATCGGGTAAATATAGTCTTTAACAAACTCTTCTTTAAGATCAACCACATGACATTCTGATGCGCCTGAGGCAATCGCTTTTTCTTTAATGCCTTCAAGTTCTTCATCTCCTTGACCGACATCGGCACAAAATGCGACAACTTCACAGCCATCATAATTTTCTTTTAACCACGGAATAATAGCCGAAGTATCTAAACCACCTGAATAAGCCAATACCACTTTTTTAATTTGTTTTTGCGCTGCTAATGCCATGTTGCTTTCCTAACTTTTTCCGTAGCCGATTACGCTATTTAACCGGCTGATATTTATTCACTATTGTTAATTGCTTAACCGTTTAAATTCAATACAATTTTATCGCTGTTCGATAAAATTCTAACGCCAGCGACTATCTTAGATGTTGTCGATTTACCTGAGCGTTACCAGTTCATTAATTACCAAGCGATTTATTGCTAACCTATTTATTACTAACTTATTTTTTACTAACTTAGTAAACTCACCAATACTGCACTTTGTGCCCACATCCGATTTTCTGCTTGCTGGAACACCACAGATAACGACTCATCATCAAATAGTGCTGTGGTAATTTCATGTTCTAAATGGGCTGGCTGACAATGCATCACTTTAGTCGCACCAGCGCTTTGCATGAGTTGATGATTAACTTGATAAGGCATGAATTTTTCAAGAATTTCGTCAACTTTGGTGTTATCGCCCATTGAAATCCAAGTATCAGTATAGATGACATCTTGCTGGCCAATATCGCTCAGGTCATGACTAATGTGTAATTGACTGCCTGAAGCTGTTGCTAAAGCTTGAGTTTGAGCAATTAATGCTTCCTTTGGCCCATGTCCCTCTGGACACACTAAAGTAAAATCGACCCCTAAAATTGCCGCCAGTGTCATTAACGAATTAGAGACATTGTTACCATCACCTACATAAGCCAATTTCACTTTCGTTAAATCAGCAAAGTGTTCGGAAATAGTCACAAAATCGGCTAGTGCCTGACAAGGGTGATACAAATCACATAAGGCATTAACTACCGGTACAGCACCGTGTTCTGCCAAACCTAGAATTGATTGATGATCAAATACCCGAGCGACAATGGCATCAGCATAACAAGATAGGTTTTTAGCATAATCGCTCACCCGTTCACGCTCACCTAATTTGCCATTTTGTTGACCAAGATAAAGGGCATGACCACCTAATTTAGCAATACCAATATCAAAGCTGACATGAGTACGCAAAGATGGCTTTTCGAAAATCATGGCAATGGCTTTGCCAGCAAGCGCGTTTTTGTAATCTTCTGGTGATTGTTTAATTTGTGTGGCTAAATTAATTAAGGTCAACGCCTGCTGCTGCGTTAATTGGTTATCCGCTAAAAAGTGTGAAACAGTCATAAGCTAATCCATAAAAAGTAATAGTAAAATCAATAAATAAAGTATCTATTTAATGCCTTAAAAAAGTAGGCTTTAAAAATGAAGGCCTAAAAAGCGCAGATATTTAGCGCTAGGCTACAAGTTTAGGAATAATGCGGGTGCCTACATTAACGCCTGCTAGCAAATTCAAAATTTGCTCAGGTGCTTGCCAGCTAGCAACCGCGATACTTCGTCGTAATTGATTAGCCGCGGTAAAAGCAGCATTAATTTTTGCCGTCATACCACCGCTGATAACTCCACTTTGAATTAATAGATTTGCCTCTTGCTCAGTTAAGTCGCTTAAGTAATTGCCATTACCATCCATTACGCCGTTAACGTCGGTCAATAAGAGTAATTCAGCATTTAACAATTGGCAGATAACTACGGCCGCGTCATCAGCATTAACGTTAACAAGTTCGCCAGAATCTAACGCGCCAATAGATGAAACAATCGGTAAAAACTGTGCTTTAAGTAAAGAGTCAAGTAATTTACTTTGATGAGCTTTAGGCTCGCCTACCGCGCCAAGATCATTACCATTAAGCGTACACTTAACCATGTTGCCATCAGCTAATGATAGGCCTACGGCATTTAAATTTAACTCATTAGCGTAAGCTACAATCGACTTATTAACATTACCCGCTAAAGCACCGCTAATAATAGGCATTTGCTCAGGCGGTGTAACTCTTAAGCCATTGCGCTTTTCAGTGACAAAGCCGGCTTGCGCTAACATTTCATCAACAACACAGCCGCCACCATGAACAATCACTACCGCTTGGTTTTCAAGTGTGGCAATCACCTTAAGCAAAGCAGAAAGCGCTTCTGGTTTTTCTAAAATGGCACCACCAATTTTTATCACTAACGGCTTCATAACATTCCCCCTTTGACTTGGGGTAACAAGCTATAAGCTGTTGGCAAACCAAGTACTTGATTTAAACATTGCACGGCCTGAGAGGCGGCGCCTTTGAGTAAATTGTCGATAGCGGTACAAACCACTAATACTTGTTTTTGTTCATCATATTGCCAATGAATATCAGCAAATGGTGTATGAGCAACATCATCAATTTGTGGCCAAGTATTTTTTATTCTGACTAATGGCTGGTGCTGATAAGCACTGATAAACGCTTGAGCGACATCTGCTGTTGTTACATTTGGTTTTAATGTCAGCGTCACCGTAGCTAATAAACCACGTTTATAAGGCGCTAAATGAGGATTAAAAATTACCGCGGCATCAGCTTCTTGGCTAATCTCAGGCTGATGGCGATGCTGTAAAATATTGTATGGTCTAAGGCTTACTTCATTAAAGCTAGTTGCCAGTGATGCTTTTCTACCTGCACCGCTGACACCGCTTATGCCGTTAATGACAATCAAGCCATCTTGTTGCAAACCGTTAACGGTTATCGGCTTAAGGGACAATAAACTTGCGGTAGGGTAACAGCCAGGAACAGCAACTAAATTAGTCGAATTGAAATCGTCATCAAGCCATTCGGCCAAACCGTATTTGGCTTGCGCTAACGCATCCAATGATTGGTGTTCAAAACCATAATAAGTTGGGTAATCTTGCGGCTGCTTTAAACGAAAGCCACCAGATAGGTCGAAAACTTTAACGCCTTTGGCTAAGAAGGCACTCGCCCACTGAGCACTGTACTCGTGGGGCGTAGCGAAGAAAACCGCATCTAGTGCGTCAACAGCACTATCGAACCATTCTTGAGAAAAAGACTGTAGGGGTACATCACAGATCCCCTGCCAGCGAGCATGTAACTCGGAGAATAATGATCCAGAAGTAGTACTGTTTTCCGACACAACTAAATGCGTGATCGAAACTTTGTCATGTTGAAGCAATAAACCAACTAACTCTGCGCCAACGTATCCACTAGCGCCAATAACCGCGACTTTCATAAAAACACCACTTTGCAATTGTATTCAATTGATAACATAAAAATATGAACAATTTATGTGCTACTTAGTTACTAATAGTTAATTTTAGTAACCGATAAAAAAAATATCTAAATCTATCGTCGTCTCATATTTGAATACATGCTTACTTTTCCGTAGCGTTCTTGAACAAGGTTATTTACACTGATGAGTGAAAAATAACATTGCATGAATTTTTATGCAACAAAATAACATAAATATTTTATGAAAAATTTATTACCTAACTTTGAAACTGCTTTATCTCAACTTATTGCCAGCCCATCGATTAGCTCGACATTAAGTTCATGGGATCAAGGTAATCGCGATATCATTAACTTACTCGCTAGCTGGTTTGAGACACTTGGCTTCACCGTTAGCATCATGCCTGTACCTGATACCAACAATAAATTTAACTTACTGGCAAAACTTGGAACCGGTGAAGGTGGGTTATTGCTGGCAGGCCACAGCGATACCGTGCCGTTTGATGAAAATCGCTGGCAAAGTGATCCGCTTAAAGTTATTAACAAAGACGATAGATTTTTTGGCTTAGGCACCTGTGATATGAAAGGCTTCTTCGCATTTATTTTGCAAGTGGTGAAAGACATAAAGCCAAGCCAACTAAAAAAGCCGCTATATATTCTAGCCACTGCCGATGAAGAAACGACCATGGCTGGTGCCCGATTTTTTGCTCAGCAACAATTAGTTAAACCCGATGTTGCAGTCATAGGTGAGCCTACCGAATTAGTACCGGTAATTATGCATAAAGGCCACATGTCACACCGCATTTCAATCTTAGGACAATCAGGCCACTCCAGTAAGCCTGAGCTGGGCGTAAATGCTATTGAAATCATGTACCAGGTCATTAGCCAATTACTAACTCTTAAGCAAACATTAGCTAGTCAATATCACAATGATGCCTTTGATGTGCCGATGCCAACACTTAACTTAGGCGCTATTTCTGGTGGTGATAATGCCAACCGTATTTGCGGCCATTGTGATTTAGATATTGATTTACGAGCACTGCCAGGGATTAAAGATGAGGAATTAGTGCATTGGCTAAGTGAAGCGTTAAAACCGATTGCCGAAAAGTATCCAGGTCGCATCACCATGCAGGAGCTACACCCACATTGCCCAAGCTTTGGCCAAGAACATCAGCATGAATTTTTAACGGTTGCAGAGGAAATATCAGGTCATAAATGCTGTGCCGTCAATTACTGTACCGAAGCGCCTTATATTCAATCGCTAGGCTGTCAAACCATTGTATTAGGCCCAGGCTCAATTAATCAGGCACATCAGCCCAATGAGTTTCTCGGTTTTGACCAGATAAATAAAACACTAGATGTACTGACAAAATTAATCGTTCGCTACTGCTTAACAGACGATAATTAATTCAAGTAATTGAAATATTCTCTTGTTGTTAGCAAGTTAAGATCTGTTCCAAAGCTTTTGATTTTCTTTTAAAGAAAAGAAATCTTTGGGATGCCAACAGCGTGGGATCAGATCTAGCTCGGCACGCTCTTGGTAATTAGATACCAGCTTTTCTAGAATTTCCTGTAAACGCTTTTTACTCATGCTGGCAAGGCGTTTTGCTGACTCAGCAAAGTACAGGTTTTCGGTTTTTTTAACAATCATATCGCTGCCATAGCCAATAAAGCTTAGTTGTCTGGTGGCAATGCGGCAGTGTGGCTCTTCAGGATTATTCGGATATAACTGATTCACGATGGCATATTCATAGCGCTGTAATGAATTTCCAGCCGCATCTAAAGCGAGGTAAGTTACACCAAACCCTTGTGGGAACATGCCGGTGACTTTATACAAGCAGTTAACAACATCCTGGCTACAAGCGCCACGCTCGGCATTTTGATTAAGCGCCTGATAAACTTTAGGAATTAACTTGTATTTATAATTTGGTTTGGTAGACAAGACAATTGAGCAGTATATCTGCGGCACTTTAATCACATTTGCCAAACTTTGTTTAGGATTAATTGCGCCTTTTAGTAACTCACGAATAAACTTAAGCTTTCTAAGCTCTTGTTTTTTAAATAGGTCGCGGTCTTTTTTCGAATTACCTAAATAATCACCAGCCCCAATACCATCAGCTAAGTATTTAATGGTTTCACGATAATTAATTTGCAGTAACTCTTTACGCTCATCAACGTCTAATGTCCGAAATGGATCTTTGCTTTGATTAGCGCCCACTAAAATCAATTGGGCATCAGGATGAAAATTACCAATATCTTGAATTAATGCAGCTTTAACTAAAGCGACCTTAACTTCATCAACAAATACCTGATAGCCAGCTTCATCGAGTGCTTTAAATTCTTTGTATTTATCAGGAGTAATATCCCCTAAAAAATCCTGAATATACGTATTATTAATAGCATTATCTAATATCAGCTGATCTAATAACCTTAAGACAAGAACTGCTTTATATAGTGGCTTATGATATTCATTGGTTTTTGCTACTTGGCTCCCTTCTGTGGGGCTTAGCAATTGAATTGTCCCTAATAATTGAGAAGACTTTTTAACAGTTTCGTTAAAAGTTTCCCCTTCAGACAATTCAATAATTTCATAACAAATATTAGTTAAACGCTCATGCCTTTCCATGCGCTCAGAGCGAAGTTGCTGCTGAAAATTCGCTAATTCTGTTTCTAACTCTGCTTGATTCTTCGGCTTAGATTTGAGCTTTTCATTAAGCTCAGTAGTAATTTTTTCAACTTGCGGTTGGTTGGCAAAAAAGTCACAAGCACCGTCAATAATTGTGTCTTTAATTGGGCTGTTAATAAACATGCGTTCCAATAAATTGGTCACTTGTTTAGTAAACATAGATTGGTGAGAGTCTTTGCTCATTTAATGTTGTAAGCCGTTACAAAAATTTATTTGTCATTCCATCGTAAACATAAAGGAAAAGCGGTAAAAACTCAAATTAACAATAAGATATAAAAACATTAATCTTTTTGAACATTTTTGGTACGTACACTAACACTCATTAATATACGTACCAATATTACTTTGAAAGCAGTAAATTAAGGGCGAATGCCTAATGTGTGGCAAATCGCATAACTGAGTTCTGCACGATTTAATGTGTAGAAATGAAAGTCTTTAACCCCTTCTTTATTAAGCACTTTTACTTGCTCCATGGCAATATTAGCACCAACCAAGCGGCGAGTTGTTTCATCATCATCTAGCCCTTCGTACATTTTGGTCATCCAAGTTGGCACATGGACATTAGTTAGGCCAGCAAAACGCTTTAACGTGTTGTAATTAGTCACAGGCAAAATACCCGGAATAATTTCCACATCAATACCCACAGAAACACAACGATCGCGAAAACGTAAAAATGACTCAATATCGAAAAAGAATTGGCTGATAGCGCGAGAAGCACCAGCATCAACTTTACGTTTTAAGTTCAACAAATCAAACTGTGGATTCGGCGCTTCCGGATGACCTTCTGGGTAAGCCGCGACGGAAATATCAAAATCAGCCACTGACTTTAATAGCTCGACTAAGTCTGATGCGTACATTGACGGCTTTTCACTGCTATTCGGTAAATCACCACGCAACGCAACAATATGACGAACGCCGCTGTCCCAATAATCTTTAGCAATTTTAACCAGCTCTTCACGGCTAGCATCAATGCAAGTTAAATGCGGCGCAGCAACTAACGCGGTATCTTGCTGAATACGCTTAATCACATCATGAGTGCGATCACGAGTACCACTGCCGGCACCATAAGTTACCGAAACAAAACTTGGTTTTAGTGGTGCCAAACGCTCGATCGAATTCCATAGCGTGGTTTCCATTTCAGGGGAATTTGGCGGAAAGAATTCAAATGAAACATTAATGCCACTAGCAATTTCGCTTAGACTTTGATTGAGCGACTCTACTTGCCTTGCATGACTATAGCTCATTAATTGATCCCCTTTAATTTAACTTGATGTTGTTTATGCATTAATTGCTGACAAATATTAACCAGATCAGAGTGTAACCCTCCAGCAGTAACATCTCGCCCTGCACCTGGCCCTCTGATAATTAATGGATTTTCTAAATACCAATGACTGACAATCTTAAAAATATTATCGCACGGTGTTAACGCTGCAAATGCATCAGTCAGTGGTAATGTTTCTAAACTGACTTTTGCCACAATTTTGTCATCCTGCGCTGAAAAGCGCGCAACATAACGAATACAGGCCTGCTGTTCTCTGGCAGCATTTAAGCGTTCAAGAAACGGCTGGTTTAGTTGCTCAGCTTGAGCTAAGAACTCAGGCAGCGATAATTGCGCTAATTCCGCTGGCACCAAATTTTCAACTTCAACATCTTCCAGCGATAATTCAAAGCCTGCGGTGCGCGCTAAAATCAATAATTTTCGCTGGACATCGCGGCCGGATAAATCTTCTCTTGGATCTGGCTCAGTCAAACCATCTGCTAACGCTTGGCGCAGTAACTCACTAAATGGAACCTCACCATTGTACTTTTGGAACAACCAAGACAAGGTGCCCGAAAAAATACCCGAAATTTCAGTAATGGTATCACCACTTTGGCGTAAATCTTTAATTGCATAATTTATCTGTAAACCAGCACCAACTGTTGTGCTACCTAACCATAACGCTTCATGCTTATTCGCCAGTGCAATATTATGTCGATATTCAGCTAAAGACGCTGATGCCGCCCATTTATTAGCGCTGATGACGTGAATGCCTTTACTAAAGAATCTTTCATATAACTGGCTAAAGGCTTCGCTAGGCGTGATATCTATCATGACTAGTTCATCATACGGATGATTGGCCAACCAAGTTAATAACTCTTGCTCTTCGTAAGCTGTTGCTGAATGTTCAAATTCAGCCAGCGCATGTTCTGCATCAATACCGTCGGATTGAATTAACATTTTTTTCGACGTTACCAAGCCCACCAAATGAGTATTCTCTAGCGTAGAAACTCGCGCTAATTGCTTTGGTAACATCTCAATAAAACGTTGACCTATATTTCCTAAGCCAGCAACCACAACGCCAATATGGCGACTGTCTTTAGTCACATCGTGGTGAATATTATTTAATGTTTCACCAGTACAAGCATTCGGTAGCGCCGCAACTAAGCTATTAATATGAAGCTGATCAAAAATTGCTAATGGAATTTGATGTTTCAACGCACGCTTAAAACGTGCTTTTACGTTGCCACGCTTGGCGACATTGTCACCTACTACTGCCATAATAGAGATAGGCGTAAATTTAACTTCATTGGTATCGCTGGCCAGCCACTCGCTAACGGCTCGTTGTTGATCAAGACGAATAACTATTTGGCCACGGGTTAAATCACCACTTAATGCTGTAAATTTTTCATAAGCTAAAGTACCAGGTTCGCCAATAAAACTTTCCGATTCAGCTAATAATAGGTCGTTTTGATAAGTAACCGACAATTCTTGCTGAGCAATTTGACCAAAGTCACCCACTTCAGTACCTGCGGTTTTTGGGTCAAAACTACTGGCAACATGTAAATGACTACCAACAATTTCAAGCGGTAGTAACGTTTTTGCATGTAATACTGGGTTACCTAAACGGCCAAGCTCTTTCGCTACGGTACGTGGCACGCGGTGTAATTTTCTCGCCAATGGTACTACGCGCGGATCGGCACTATAGATACCATCAACGTCTGTCCATAAAGTCACATCTTGCGCTTGAGTCAGTGCTGCTAAAATAGTGGCAGAATAATCACTGCCATTGCGGCCTAATGTACAAGGAATACCATCGCTATTTTTAGCAATAAAGCCAGTTACAATGGCTAATTTATTGGGTACGCGCTGCTTAGCAAGATTGCTTTCACTTAGTGGGAAATCGACCTGGCAGCTCTGCTCGTTATCAATCACCAAAAATTCGCGAGCATCAATGGCATGACTTGGACACACTTTTTCAGCAAGCACTGCTGACAACAAATTTGCCGACCAAACTTCACCAAACGCTAATAATTCACTTTCATGGGCAGCAATATCAATTTGTAACCATTTCGCCAGCAATTGGAAATCTTGTTCCAGTCTTTGCAATAATCTTGTGGCTGATTCTGTTGATAGCAACCCTTCAATTAACGCCTGTTGCTTGTTTTTAAGCGTTGAAATTGCCTGATGTAACTGATCACTATTGTGTTTAGCGTGTTGATATATTTCAATTAAATCATCAGTGGTATCACCACTTGCCGACACAACAACTACGTCGTTTATTTGGCAATGACGTTGAATAATTGCAATAACCCGTTCAATACATTCAATTGACGCTAGCGAGCTACCACCAAACTTATGTACCTGAACCGCATGTTTACCTAATTTATTGTTTTCCACGTTTTTGCCTATTACCAAACTGCTGCCTGTGCCGCACTGACACGAAATTTCGGCTGCTTTTTATTATCAATTGAACTTACCTTTTCAGCTTGCTGACTAGCTGCTAACCCCTGAGTTAAGTCAGTTAAAATATCGTCAATATCTTCAATACCTACCGAAATGCGCACGAGAGACTGGCTAATTCCGGCAGCAATTTGTGCTTCGATATCCATGCCAGCATGAGTCATAGTCGATGGATGACTAATCAAGCTTTCTACGCCACCTAATGATTGCGCCAGTGTAAATAAAGATAGATTATCAAATAGCACTTTAACGGCTTCTACACCGCCTTTAAGTTCAAAACTTAACATAGCGCCAAAGTCTTTCTGCTGCGTTTTTGCCAATTGGTGTTGCGGATGAGAACTAAGACCAGGGAAGTATACTTGTTCAACTGCCGGGTGATTATTCAGAAACTCGGCAACAGCATTGGCATTTTCTTGGTGTGCTTTCATTCTCAGCGGCAGCGTTTTTAATCCACGTAGCGCTAAAAAGCTGTCGAATGCAGGGCCGGTAATGCCGATACAGTTTGCCCACCACGCCAGTTCTTCACCAAGCTCAGCCGTTTTAGTTACTAGCACACCACCGACTACATCACTATGACCATTAATGTATTTGGTTGTTGAGTGGAACACGATATCTGCACCTAGTGCCAACGGCTGCTGAAGAATTGGCGATAAAAAAGTGTTATCTACGGCCACTATCGCCCCGACTGCCTTACTTTGCTTGGCAATATCAGCAATATTAACGATGCGCAATAATGGGTTACTAGGGGTTTCAATTAACACTAATTTAGGAGATTGCGCTAAGGCATCGGCTAATGCTTGCTCATCTGATTGATCAATAACGATTAATTCAAACTGACCACGCTTGGCTAGATGCACAAATAAACGATAGCTGCCGCCATAGCAGTCGTGCGGTATTACCACTTTATCGCCCGCTGATAATAACTGGCAAATTAAATGAACTGCCGCCATACCAGTACTGGTGACGATACCAGTAGCGCCACCTTCTAAATCAGCAATTGCTTGACCAAATAACGCTCTGGTTGGATTGCCAGTACGTGAATAATCAAAATCACGTTTTTGATTAAAGCCTTTTAATGAGTATGTGCTTGATAAATGAATAGGTGCAACGACAGCACCATGATGCTGATCACTATTAATACCCGCTCTTACCGCGATGGTTGTCGCTTTTTTATCACTCATTTTGCTCACCAATTCATTTCAGATGTTTAGACGTCTATAAATCTAAACGTTTTGCTTTTGACGGTCAAGTTATTTTAGACATCTAAACTTCTACACATATAGGTTGACTGAAAAATGCCAACTAGTACAATTCACTATCAAAAACGGGTGTTACTAATTAATGAACCTGCCAAAATCTTTGATTAGTTGAGCATCGCCCAGTGAATAAAAATGCAATGAGGTAATCTATGGCTGACTGGAATGGCGAATACATCAACCCTTATGCCGAGCACGGAAAAAAGAGTGAACAAGTAAAAAAAATTACCGTATCGATTCCGTTAAGAGTGTTAAAAGTATTAACCGATGAACGTACACGTCGCCAAGTAAATAATTTACGCCACGCCACCAATAGCGAATTGCTTTGTGAAGCATTTTTGCATGCCTTTACTGGGCAACCACTGCCAGACGATGTTGATTTAGCAAAAGATAATGAACATAAATTACCTGCCAGCGTGCGTAAAGCATTGGAAGAAAAAGGCATTACCGACTTTTCACAGTTTGAATCTGACGACGAAGATTAATGTTTAATTAACAGACATTTCTTATTTTAAAGCCGCTTTACGCGGCTTTTTTATTAGCTTTATTACTCGCGCGCTACTGACACTCGACATTGAGCGTATATTTTTATCTACTCGTCTAATTCCCCCTCGTTCTGCTTTACCTGCCAGAAAATTTTTGCAAAAGTTTCACTAAACACTTAAAGCTATATACTTATATGAAAATTTCATCATTACTGCTATCAGCAACTACCATCATGTTAATCACAGCATGTACAAGCACAGATAATAAGCCAACGAATTCAAGCGTTGTCTATGTCGGCGACGATAACCGTGCGGTAACGCTTAGAGAAGATAATCGAGGAGATAGGGTAACCAGCGCGCCATGGGCAACACGTTCAGCGGTGTTAGGTACCAATGGTATGGCGGCCACTTCCCACCCGCTTGCTAGTCAAGTCGCTATCGATATATTAAAAAAAGGTGGCAGTGCCGTTGATGCAGCGATAGCCGCTAATGCTGCAATTGGGCTTATGGAGCCAACAGGTAACGGCATTGGTGGTGATTTATTTGCTATTGTCTGGGATCCGAAAACCCAAAAGCTTTATGGATTAAACGGCTCTGGACGCTCTCCGAAAGGGCAAACCCTGGCGCAATTAAAAGCAAAAATAGGTGATGTCAGTGAAATTCCAAACTGGGGCAGCGCACCTGTTACTGTGCCGGGCACAGTAGACGCCTGGTACGAGTTACACGGCAAATTTGGCCAGTTAGCGATGGCCAAAAACCTACAACCAGCGATAGATTACGCGAATAACGGCTTTCCCGTTACCGAAGTGGTTTCCTACTATATGGGGATTTATCAAGAGCGCTATGAGCGTTTATACCAAGCTGGTGAGATTGAAGAAATTGCCAATTACCAAGCTACTTATCTTGAAAGTGGCGAATTCATTAAAGAAGGGCAAATTTTTAAAAACCCAGATCTAGCCAATACCTTAAGTAAAATCGCCCAAGGCGGTCGTGAAGCATTTTATCAAGGCGAAATTGCCGACACTATTGATGCCTACTTCAAGCGTATTGGCGGCGCTTTAACCAAGCAAGACTTTGCCGATCACACCAGCACCTGGATTGAGCCCGTTTCAGTCAACTATCGCGGTTATGATGTTTGGGAATTACCACCGAACGGTCAAGGCATTGCCGCACTGCAAATGTTAAACATTTTAGAAGGTTATGATCTCAAAGCCATGGGTCATAACAGTGCTGATTATTTGCATGTCATGACTGAAGCGAAAAAATTAGCATTTGAAGACCGTGCACGCTTCTATGCCGATCCCGATTATTTCGACATTCCATTGGCCGGCTTATTGTCTAAAGACTATGCCAATGAGCGTCGCCAGCTTATCAATATGGAAAAAGCCGCAAATAATGTTGACCACGGTAACCCGAAACTGATTGATGGCGATACCATTTATTTAACCGTTGCCGATAAAAACGGCATGATGGTGTCGCTGATCCAAAGTAATTATCGCGGTATGGGTTCTGGCTTAGTTGCCGATGGCCTAGGGTTTATTTTCCAAAACCGTGGCGCTCAATATTCACTAACGGAAGGTCACCCCAATGTTTATGCACCTAACAAACGACCGTTCCATACGATTATCCCGGCATTTTTAACGCAAAATGGCCAGCCCTTGATGAGTTTCGGCTTGATGGGCGGAGCAATGCAACCACAAGGCCATGTGCAAATGGTGGCGAATATCATCGACTTTGGCATGGGCGTTCAGCAATCGGGTGATGCCGCGCGATATCATCACCGAGGCTCAACAGAGCCAACATGGCAAGGTCGCATGCAAGATGGTGGCGTACTTGAGTTAGAGAGTGGTGTTTCGGCGACCGTAGTTAAAGAACTTCAACAGCGCGGTCATAAAATCGATATCACTACCGGCCCATTTGGTGGCTATCAAGCCATTTGGCGAGATCCAAAAACAGGCGTTTATTACGGCGCTAGTGAAATGCGAAAAGATGGTATGGCAATTGGTTACTAAAGCTACATATGCAAAAGAAATTATCTAAGAAAAAGGCGCTTTAAGCGCCTTTGTTTTTGCAACCAATTAACCTTGGTAATTTTCTGGCAACTCTAATGCTGCCACTCCTGAATCAATCGCTGCTTGAGCTACCGCTTTCGCGACTTGCGTGCGCAAACGTGTATCCATTGGCTTTGGAATTATGTAATTTCGACCAAAACTGAGCGCTGTTTCACCTGAAGCAATTAATACCGACTCTGGTACTGGCTCTTTTGCTAACGCACGAATTGCATGAACAGCAGCTACTTTCATTTCGTCATTGATTGTACGAGCACGAACATCTAACGCACCTCTAAAAATAAACGGGAAACACAGCACATTATTCACTTGATTAGGGTAGTCAGAGCGACCGGTAGCAATAATAAGATCATCTCTTGTTGCTAACGCTAGTTCTGGTTTTATTTCAGGATCTGGGTTTGAACAGGCAAACACCACAGGGTTTGGTGCCATTAACTTAAGCTGGTCCGCAGATAACAAATTAGGGCCAGAAACCCCGACAAACACATCGGCGCCATCAATCACATCTTCCAGCGTACGTTTGTCGGTATTATTGGCAAATAGCTTTTTATATTCATTTAAATCATCACGACGAGTATGAATTACCCCTTTGCGATCAAGCATATAAATTTTTTCACGCTGAGCACCGCATTTAATTAATAGCTCCATACAGGCGATTGCCGCAGCTCCTGCCCCCATACAAACAATATTGGCTTGCTTGATGTCTTTACCTTGAATTTCCAATGCGTTAATCATGCCGGCAGCTGTAACTATCGCCGTTCCATGTTGGTCATCATGAAATACCGGCACTTTGCAGCGCTCAATTAATGCTTTTTCAATCTCAAAACATTCTGGCGCTTTGATATCTTCAAGGTTAATACCACCAAAAGAGTCGGCAATATTGGCGACAGTAGTCACAAATTCTTCAACGGTTCTGTGTTTAACTTCAATATCAAATGAATCAATACCCGCAAAACGCTTAAACAATAACGCTTTACCTTCCATCACGGGTTTCGACGCTAACGGGCCTAAATTACCTAAACCTAATATTGCTGTACCATTAGAAATTACCGCAACGGTATTTCCCTTAGCAGTATATTTGTAAACATTGTCAGGGTTGTCGGCAATTTCGCGCACAGGCTCAGCGACGCCTGGGCTATATGCCAATGCTAAATCTTTACTTGATTCAGCTGGTGTGGTTATTTCGATACTAATTTTGCCTGGTGTGGGAAAAGCGTGATAATCCAGTGCTTGTTGTCGTAAATCTGTCATTATTGTTCCTAAGGTAAGACCCTTAATCTAGCTTTATGGAAGTGACTTCGAATGTAAATCACTCAATTGTTATATTTATTATTGTTATTATTTATATGGTATTGGATCTCACTTGAGCCTGACAAGGCTATTTTTATATAAAAAATAGCTACAAGGCATTAAAAACAAGAGGTTAGACCATTTATTTTTTAAATTTTTATGCGTAATTATTAGCTAAATATCAACACTAAAGTTGGAATAATTAATACTAGCATTTGCTAATACTAGCCATTTAATAGACTGCCCGTCCCGTTAATGTGTTTTATAGTCACCTACGAGATTACCGCACAACCCTATCACTCAAAATTTGTTTCAAGGTGCCGCATTAATTGAAATGATGTTGCTGTCGATGGCATTAGGAACGCGTGTTAAATCAATTAACAAACGTGGTGACATCGACAGCCTAACGCAATTATTTAATCGACATTATTTTGATGAGCACTTAGAGAAAGATTTTAAGCAAGCAAGTACGTGCTCCAGCAATAAGCTGTCGCTATGGCGGCGAAGAGTTTGTTGTGTTACTTCCACGGACAAAAATTGAAGATGGCGCGGCAATAGCCAAGCGCTTGGTTAAACAAGTGGCTAACCACGCTAAAAGCGAGCTTCTATCTATTGGTGTTGCAAGCAATGAGCACAACTCAATTACAAGCGTTCAGCAATTATTTAAAGCGGCCGTTCAAGCACTTTACCAAGTTAAATCAGAGGGTAGAAATAATTTTGCGATAGCTTAAACTGAAGTTAAAAAGCAAGTATTTAGCAGCAATAAAAAACCAGCCAATAGGCTGGTTTTTTTTATGATATTCGTAACTAATGTTATTCGTCGAATGGGTTAACCAAAATCATGGTTTCGTTACGATCTGGTCCTGTTGAAATAATATCAATTGGTACACCAGTAACTTCTTCCAAACGCTTAATATAAGCAACTGCATTTGCTGGTAACTCATCAATAGTAGTGGCACCAACTGTTGATTCATCCCAACCTGGAACAGTTTCATATACTGGCGTAATTTTTTCGTAACCTTCAGCAGCCGTTGGTGGAACAGTAATAATTTCACCTGACTCTGTTTTGTAGCCAGTACAGATTTTTAGCTCTTTTAAGCCATCTAGTACGTCTAACTTAGTTAAACAGAAACCGCTAATACTGTTAATTTGTACCGCACGGTGCATAGCAACCGCGTCAAACCAGCCACAACGACGTTCACGGCCCGTAGTCGCACCAAATTCATGGCCAACAGTACCTAAGTGGTTACCGATTTCGTCATTTAATTCCGTTGGGAATGGGCCTGAGCCAACACGAGTTGTGTAAGCTTTAGTAATACCTAACACGTAATCTAAATAACGAGGGCCAAAACCACAACCAGTTGCTACACCACCAACGGTAGTGTTTGACGAGGTTACATAAGGGTATGTACCGTGGTCGATATCAAGCAAAGTACCTTGCGCACCTTCAAACATGATTGACTCACCATTCTTACGCGCTTGATCGAGTAATTCAGCAATATCAGCTACCATGCCTTTAATGATATCAGCAACCGCCATAGCATCAGCCAATACTTCATCAAAGTTTACAGGCTCAGCTTTGTAGTAGTTCACTAATGAGAAGTTGTGATATTCGATAATTTCTTTTAATTTTGCTGCGAATGACTCTTTACAGAATAAATCGCCAACACGTAAACCACGACGTGCTACTTTATCTTCATAAGCTGGACCAATAC
Source organism: Colwellia sp. MEBiC06753 (assembly GCF_053470325.1). Taxonomy (NCBI): domain Bacteria; kingdom Pseudomonadati; phylum Pseudomonadota; class Gammaproteobacteria; order Alteromonadales; family Colwelliaceae; genus Colwellia; species Colwellia sp. MEBiC06753. The sequence goes on from NZ_JBQMTM010000009.1 coordinate 52,987, forward strand.
CACGACCAGTAGTACCAATCGCTTTACTACCACGTGCTTTTTCACGCGCTAAATCTAACGCATTATGATAAGGAAGAATTAACGGACACGCGTCACTAATTAATAAGCGTTCACGTACTGGTACGCCACGTTCTTCTAACATTTTTATTTCGGTCATTAATGCTTTAGGACAAAGCACAACACCATTACCAATTAAACATTTTACATTATCGCGTAAAACGCCAGATGGAATTAAATGAAGAACGGTTTTTTCACCGTTAATAACGAGTGTGTGACCTGCATTGTGGCCACCTTGATAACGTACTACGTACTTTGCTTTGTCTGTGAGTAAGTCAACAACTTTACCCTTACCCTCGTCACCCCATTGGGTGCCCAGAACTACAACGTTTTTGCCCATGATTACATGTTGGTAAGAAAATTAGGCCGCGATTCTACCAAAATTCAAAAACAAGGCCAAGTACTATTGGTGATTTTTGCAGCAACCAGTGTCGAGATTTATTAAGTTAATAGATATAACATCACAGCGCCAATAGCCATGATAGTTAATCCGATATTACGAATGTTAGAAGTCGATTCTTGGGATAATTTTTCAATATAGGCACGCCATTTATTGGGGAAGAGTGCAGGGATCATGCCTTCCAAAATAAATGCCAAGGCTAATGCTATTAGTAATGTATCTAAGGTCATTTGCTTTTATACCAGATAAAAAAGTACACCAGCTAAAGAAAAGGCCATTTTGCAATGGCCTTTATTGAGTGAGCAATTATTTGGTTTTATAACCGTTCTTTAAGTAATCAAAGAACTCACTGTCAGGTTTCACTACCATGATATCTGACTTGTCATTAAAGCTATTTTCGTAAGCTTCTAGGCTGCGATAAAACTTATAAAATTCTGGATCTTGGCTATAAGCATCAGAATAAATTTTCGCAGCTAGTGCTTCACCTTCACCTCGAATTTCAAATGCTTTCTTCTGAGCATCGGCCAGCATTACCGTGACTTTTGCATCAATGGTTGCTTTGATGATCTCAGATTGCTCCTGACCTTTTGAGCGATGCTCTTTAGCCACTGCAGTACGTTCAGCACGCATACGGTCATAAATTGAATTACTGACTTCTGTTGGTAAGTTAATCGCTTTAACCCTAACGTCAATCACTTCAATACCGAGTTCTTCTTTACTACTTGACGCGCTTTCTAATGCTTTTACCATAATGGTATCGCGATCACCTGACACAATTTCTTTAATGGTACGAGAACCAAATTCAGTTCGTAAACCATTATTAATTTTTTGCTTCAATAACGCGCGAGCATTATCAATAGAGCCCGTGGTACGTAAGTAATAAGTTGAAAAGTCAACGATACGCCATTTAGCATATGAATCGACCATCAAATCTTTTTTCTCAGAGGTAACAAAACGATCCGGCGCTTCATCAAGTGTTTGGATACGAGCATCGATACGGCGAACATTTTCAATCATTGGAATTTTAAAATGTAAGCCCGGTTCGTATATCCGCATTTCACCCGTATTACTATCACGTTTAATTTTTGAAAACTGGAAAACGATACCGCGTTGACCTTGTGGTACAACAAATACAGATGACACGACCATAATAAAGATCAGGGCAATAGCAGTGATAATTAAATTTTTCATCGATTAATTTCTCCCACCGTTAAAACGATCTGCACGACCAGAATCATTGTTTATCGACGTATTATTTGAGCTTGATACGCTTGGCACTGATTGAGGTACTACACGTGTTGCAGGAGCTTGCTGTTGCATAATTTTATCCAGTGGTAGGTACATAATATTATTACCACCTTCAACATCCACCATGACTTTGCTGGTGTTGCTATAAACTTTTTCCATTGTCGCGATATACAAGCGTTGACGGGTTACTTCAGGTTGCGCTTTATATTCAGGTAATAGCTTGTTGAAACGAGCAACTTCACCTTCGGCGTCTAACACTTTTTGTTCTTTATACGCTAGTGCTTCTTGCTCCATACGCTTAACACGACCGCGGGCACGAGGCTCTATACCACGGGCATAAGCTTCAGCTTCACGAATAAAACGTACTTCATCTTCCTGTGCAGCAATGGCATCATCAAACGCATCTTTAACTTCTTCAGGCGGACGGGCATCTTTAAAGTTAACGTCAACAATAATCAAACCTAAATTATATGGTTCGATGATTTTTTCTAACTCTGACCAAACCGCTTGGCGAACTTGTTCACGACCACTGGTTAGTACATCATCCATACGAGAATGCCCAACAACATAGCGTAAAGCACTGTCTAAAGATTGACTTAGGCTGTCATCTGCATTGGTAACACTAAAGACATAATCACGCGGATTTACCACACGATATTGAATTTGCATTTCAACGCGAACCACGTTTTCATCTTGAGTCAACATAAACCCAGATGCTGGTAAATCACGCGTGGTTTGTACATCCACCGGAATAATGGTTTCAATAAATGTCCACTTCCAGCTTAAACCTGGCTCGACCACACCCACATATTCACCAAAACGCAGTTTAATGCCACGCTCTGCTTCTTTGATGGTGTAAACACACGTAAATAAATACGCAACTAAGGCAACAACCAAAGCTAAAGTGATTGCTACGCCTGAAAAGCTGCCTCCCGAGCCTGTTGCTCCTGATGAACCGCCAGATTTACCGCCAAACAAGCCGTTAAACTTGTTGCCTAAATCTTTAAATAAATCATCCAAATCTGGTGGACCTTGATTGTTACCACCTTTATTTTTCCAGGGATCTTTATCATTATTCCCCGGTTCATTCCACGCCATGACGCACTCCGCTACATTGCAATTTTAGATTCAATATAAAAGCCAATAATATATCAGCCCGTTAACTTTCAATAAAGCGTTCTACGTTTGCTTTATCTTGTTTGATCAGGCGATGCCATTCTCTAATCGGTAATTTAATATTTACCAAGAAGTTCCCCTGCTCATCATAATCTTCACTGGCGATACATTTTAATTGATGTAAAGCGCCTATAAACTTACCCGCTGTTGGCGGAATCTTCAGACGATGTTTGACAATTTGCCGACCCATACGCTCAGTCAAGGCATCAAACAGCAAATCAAGCCCAATATTAGCTTGCGCTGATAGCCACACTCTAATTGGCATGCCATTGTCATCACGATCAATACGTGGCTGACAATCATGAATTTTATCAATTTTATTACAAACTAATAACTGCGGCACTTCACCGGCATCAATTTCATCGAGCACATTTTGTACTTGATCAATATTTTCACTACGCCTTTCATCAGCAATATCGATTACGTGCAGCAATAATTCCGCTTCACGAGTCTCGGTTAACGTCGCCTTAAAAGCCGCTACTAAGTCATGTGGTAAATGCCGAATAAAGCCTACAGTGTCAGCTAAAATTACTCGACCAACATCCTCTACTTCAATTTTACGAAGCGTAGGATCAAGCGTGGCAAACAATTGGTCTGCAGCGTAAACCCCCGCTTGAGTTATTAAATTAAATAACGTTGATTTACCAGCATTGGTGTAACCTACAAGTGACAATGTCGGAATTTCAGCTCTTACCCTAGAGCGTCGGCCTTGCTGGCGTTGTTTCTCTACTTTTTCTAAACGCTTTTGAATATTATTCATGCGTTCACGGAGCAAGCGTCTGTCCGTTTCAAGTTGAGTTTCACCTGGACCACGTAAGCCAATACCACCTTTTTGGCGCTCAAGGTGAGTCCAGCCACGAATCAATCGAGTACTAATATGACGTAACTGCGCCAACTCAACCTGTAACTTACCTTCGTGCGTTCGAGCGCGTTGCGCGAAAATATCCAGTATCAAGGTTGTGCGATCAACAACTCGGCATTGACATAACGCTTCAATATTTTTTTCTTGAGACGGTGACAGCGCATGATTAAAAAGCACAACATTAGCTTCATACAGTTTAACTGCATCTGCTATTTCTTCAGCTTTTCCGCTGCCTACAAAAAATTTTGGATGTGGTGAATTACGCTTACCAGTAACCACTGATAATGCGGTAACGCCAGCAGATGAAACTAACATTTTAAATTCTTGTAAGTCTTCTCTGCTGCTTTCGTCTGGAAAATCTACATGAACAAGTATTGCCTGCTCACCTGCCTGATAACGATCAAACAAATGAGCGCCCCCGATCAATACTGTTTATGTTCATGTATATTAACTGTCCTGATTAAAGTCGGGTTGTCCTTGCGGCGCAGTGTTTACAGCACGAGCAGGTACCACAGTTGAAATGGCATGCTTATACACCATTTGACTGACCGTGTTTTTTAATAAGATTACAAATTGATCAAACGATTCAACCTGCCCTTGTAATTTAATGCCATTGACAAGATAAATTGCTACAGGAATGCGATCACGACGTAATGCATTCAAAAATGGGTCTTGTAAAGACTGCCCCTTTGCCATTCTTTGGCCCCTTTTGTTATTGTTAGAAAAATTAAGGTAAAAACTAATTAATAATCAGTAACAAACTAATTATACAACAAAGTTTAAAGTTTGCTTACACAAGAAATAACCTTAGCAAGATTAGATGTATCTTCCATATCTAACCATTGTATGCCAGGCCAGTTTCTTAACCAAGTTAACTGTCTTTTTGCCAACTGTCTAGTGGCACATACACCTTTGAACACCATTTCTTCAAAATCGTAGTCACCATTTAAATGTTGCCACATTTGACGGTAACCAACACAACGAATAGACGGCAGGTTTTCATGCAGGTCATCGCGCGCTTTTAACGCTACAACTTCTTGTTGAAAATCTTGTGCCAGCATTTGTTTAAACCTTAACTCAATGCGTTCATGCAATGTGGCACGCTCTTTTGGCGCTATGGCGAATTGTAAAACATCTCCTTCGAGCCTAGCACCTTTTATTTCAGTTAATTGTGTCAAAGTATTACCCGTTATGCGATACACTTCTAATGCCCGCGTTAACCGTTGCGGATCATTAGGGTGAATGCGCTCGGCCGAGACTGGATCAACTTCACTTAGCATTTGATGCATATGCAGCCAACCATATTGCTGTGCTTCAGCTTCAATCACTTTTCTTATTTCAGCATCAGCTTCAGGTAACGGTGATATTCCTTCAATTAAGCTTTTGAAATACATCATAGTGCCACCAACAAGTAGCGGTATTTTTCCTCGGCCTTTGATTTCTGCGATAACGGCTAACGCATCTCGACAAAAGTCAGCGGCTGAATAACTTTCAGCCGGATCAATTAAATCAATCAGATGATGCGGATAACGCGCAAGTTCTTCCGCAGTTGGTTTTGCCGTACCTACGTCCATTCCTTTGTAAACTAAAGCCGAATCAACACTCACGATCTCACACGGCAAAGCATCATACAATGCCATAGCAAGTGCTGTTTTCCCTGAGGCAGTTGGCCCCATTAAACATATAACTGGCAGTGAAGGTGTGACTGTTGGCATAGATAGTTGTATAACGTTCAGTTTATAAAAGTAATTAACGCAATTGAGTTATTGCCGATGTAAGGTCAACCTTACAAGAATTCAAGTCACATAACGCATTTAATTTATCTGGCAATAACGACTGCGCCTGTATCCAAAGCTGTTTGGCAGTGATTAAATTAAATTCATCACTCATTACTAGTTTAGCTAATTCTTGCTTTATTGCGTCGCTTAGTGACTCATTAGCTGCATCAGCTTTTTGCATAATTTCAATTAACGTCGAAAAACTCGTAGCAACATCTTTTGCGCGTAATATCGCCGGAAACTGCCGAACTTGAACCTTGGTCGCCGATTGCACTTGCACCACTATTCCTGCCTGTTCCAGTAAACCAATTTGTTGATTAATAAATTGACCATCTGCTTTTTCAACATTAACAATTACTGGTAACAATAACGGCTGACTAACTAGGCCTTGCTGCCATTTTTGCTCAACTAGTTGCCGATTAACTTCATAAGCCAGGGGTAATAGGTTTACTAGTTTTAACTGGTCGTTATCATCAACTAGCGCATAGTGTTTAGCTGTAATATATAACAACTGCTGCGTATTAATGCGTTCTAAGGCTGTGTTTTCTGGCGTTGCTTGTGCGGTAAGTGCATCTTGAGATTGCTCTATGCCGACATTCGGTGTTGCTAGCAACTCTCGATAAGCTTCAGCAGCAGCTGATAACTGTTGGCCATTGTGATTTGGCGAATATTGTTGATAACTTCGATAATTACTAGGCTCTTTAATCTGCTGCAATGGCTTAATGTAATCAGGACTTGCATAGCCACCTGATTGCTGAGCTGAATATGATTGTGGTGAGGATAACGGCTCTTGAGCAAAGTGATTACCAGCGATATTTGTATCAGTTAAAGCCAATTCTTCGCTGGCAAGCGACTCTTGCAGTGCTTTGGCGCAAACCGAATAAATAAAATCATGGACATAGCGCCCTTGGTGAAAACGCACTTCATGTTTTGCCGGATGAACATTAACATCAACTTCACGGTGTTCTAACTCAAGATACAAAACAAATGCGGGATAACTGTCGTTATCAATCAGTTCGGAAAATGCCTGACGGATACCATGATTGATTAACTTATCCCGCATCATACGGCCATTTACATAGCTATATGACAAGTCGTTCTGATTGCGCTGTGTTGCAGGCTTACCTAACCAGCCCCAAAAATGTAAGCCATCGTGCCGACAGTCAATCACTAGCGCGTTATCGATAAACTTTTGACCACACACTTGACCAACACGCTTACCATAGTCACTGTGCTTAGTCAGTGCCCGATATTGGCGAATTGCTTTACCATTGTGAGTTAAGGTAAAAGCAACATCAAAGCGGGCTAAGGCAATACGACGTATTACTTCGTCAATATGGCTAAATTCGGTTTTTTCGGTGCGCAAAAATTTACGCCTTGCTGGGGTATTAAAAAATAAATCGTCTACTTCAATGGTCGTGCCGTCAGGATGCGCAGCTGGCTGCACCGTTACTTCCATATCGCGACCCTGAGCAAAGGCTTGCCATGCAGTATCTTGCGCCTGAGGCTTAGAGGTAATAGTTAAGCGCGCCACTGAGCTAATACTGGCGAGCGCCTCACCACGAAAGCCTAAACTGGCAATCGCTTCTAAATCATCCAGATCTTTAATTTTACTGGTAGCATGACGACTTAACGCCAACGTTAATTCATCTTTAACAATGCCACTGCCATTGTCGCTAATCCGAATACGTTTAGCGCCACCTTTTTCTATATCAATGGTGATACGAGTAGCGCCAGCATCTAAGCTGTTTTCAACGAGTTCTTTTACAACTGACGCAGGACGTTCAACCACTTCGCCAGCAGCAATTTGGTTAGCTAGGCGAGCAGGAAGAATTTGAATAGCCATTTATTCTGCTCTTGGAATTTTCAAAGTTTGGCCGATTCTTACCGTACTAGAATTTAAGTTATTCGCCGTTTTTAACGCATTAACCGAAACATTATAACGATCAGCTAATACCGATAACGACTCACCTCGGCTAACGGTATGTTTCTTATAGCCAACTTTAGCAAAATAAGTCCCCATTGGTGGGTGATCTAAAAAGTAATCTTTAACCCCCGTAAATATTGCGTTAGCTAATTTCTGCTGATGCTTACTGCTATTTAAATTGCGTTCTTCTTGATGGTTAGAAATAAAACCAGTTTCCACTAACATTGAAGGAATATCTGATGATTTTAAAACACCAAAATTACCATGCTGAGGTTTTTTCTTATGCATTTTCGTTATTCGGCTTAGTTGTCGCTGAACATTGTAAGCCATGGTCATACTGACCTCTAACGAATGCTCTTTATTCATATCTGCTAAGGTAATGGCTAGGTTGTCATCTTTAGTGTTTTTGATCACACCGCCGCCGCCGCCTAGCAGTTCAGAATTGTTGGAGCGGTTTCGCAGCCATTTTGACAACTCTGACTCTACGCGGTTATTGGTTACAACCCAAACCGAAGCACCTCTAGGTTGAGGTGTATAAAAGGCGTCTGCATGAATAGAGACTAAAAAATCGACCTTTTTCTGACGGGCAATTTCACTGCGACGACCAACAGGAATAAAATAATCACCACTGCGGATCATCACCGCATGCATACCTTTTTGGCTGTTTAACAGCGCTTGTAATTTTTTGGCAATGGCTAGCGTCACATGTTTTTCATACGAACCTTTCGGTCCTATAGAGCCTGGATCATCACCACCATGACCCGCATCAATGCCAATAACAATATCGCGTGAGTTATCAGTTGGTAGTTTAGTAATGCGGGAAAACTTCTCTTTATCATATAAATCAATAACTAGCCTATGACCATATTGCCCAGCAGGGTTAAGTGGAAAGATACTGATTTGAAAGTCGGCAGCTAAGTCAAATACTACGCGAATACCGTCTTTATGTTTTGGCTTACTGGTTCTAACTCGTTGAACTCGCTTATCGTTTTTTGCAAGGTTCGCCAAATTGACTAGGTTTTTACTATCTTTTAAATCGATAACTAAGCGATGTGGGCCTGTTAAATTAAAATAGCTGTAATCAGGTTTATCCGCTAAATCAAATACGACCCGCGTATTTTCTGGTGCGGGCCATAAACGAATACCTTTTACCTGATTACTGGCGAAAACACTTAAACTCATCAACCAAGTTGTCAGGAATATCGTGAAAACCAAGTAGACTCTGCTAAATATCATTTATACTTCTTTACCCTGATATATGTGTGTTAATGCCCGCAACACTTGTTCCCCAAGTGAAGATTTGGCAGTTAGGCTAACCTGACGTTGGCTATTATGATATGCCAAATCAATAATCATATCAGCAGCAGCTAACATGCCTTGCCCTTTTTCTGGCCACTCAATAAAACTACAACTGCTTTCGCTAAAGTAATCTCTTATCCCCATAAACTCAAGTTCTTCAGGGTCTGCCAGACGGTAAAGGTCAAAATGATAAATATTCCAAGGGGGTAATTCATAAGGCTCAACTAAGGTATAAGTAGGGCTCTTTACATTACCGTCATGACCCATTCCTCGAACAAAGCCTCGTGTTAATGTCGTTTTACCTGCCCCCAAGTCGCCATTTAAATAAACGACTATGCCTTTTTTTACCTGCTCTTGGATAACTTTGGCTAACGCACTTCCTAAAGCAACGGTTGCTTCTTCGTCCGCTAAAAAATACTTACTGTTCATAAATTATTAATATCGATTGACCAACTGTCGAATAGGTTCAAATAAGTCGCTTGCGAGCAATCCGCGCATGCCCACTTGCTGTGTAACTAGCTCTGCCGCTTGCCCATGAATGCTAACTGCTAGCCTAGTTGCTTCAAAAATCGAACCCGTTTGTAAAATTAATGCCGCTATTATGCCTGATAATACATCGCCCATGCCACCCGAAGCCATACCTGCATTACCTGTAGTGTTGATTAATATCTGTTGATTAGCTGCAATTAAACTACCTGCACCTTTGAGCACGCAAACGCCACCATAACGCTCAACGATCGCTTGCACTGCCGCAAACCGATCAGCTTCTATTGAAGCAATATCAGTATCAAGTAAAAATGCCGCTTCCCCAGGATGTGGCGTTAACACCCAGTGACTATATCGCACTTTCTTATGTTTAATTAACGCTAAGGCGTCAGCATCAACGACTAATGGCCTGTTAGCGGTAATGGCGACATCAACCATTTTCTTTGCCCAACTATCACCAGCCAATCCCGGCCCAACTAGCACTACTTTTGCTTTATCGATAAAACTCGAGTTTGCTAGCCGCTCTGGTTCACTGGGGGCCAACATAATTTCCGGTCGCCCTTGAAATACCAAGCCATGATTATCTTGATGACAACTTACCGCCAGCAAAGAAGCGCCAGCACGCAAAGCACTTTCGGCGGCCAAGCGAATGGCTCCTGGCATACCTATATTACCGCCAATCGCTAACACTAAACCGATACTGCCTTTGTGATAGGTGGCCAAACGCGGAGTAATACTTGGCAAACCACGCTCACCCTGAGCGAAAATTGTTGCCGGAATACCCTTAATGAAAGCATCTTGTACTCCCAAGGACGCCAAATAAATTTTCCCGACATGATTCGCTGCTTTGCCGGTTAATAACCCCTGCTTAAGCACAATAAAAGTAATGGTAATGTTTGCAATAACAGCTATGGTGCTTACCGCTCCTGTGCTGGCGCAAAGTCCGGATGGAATATCAATACTAACCACTTGCGCATAATGACGATTAACCGCTGTAATAACTTGTTGCCACGGCTCTGATAACTCTCCGTGAAACCCAATACCAAAAATTGCATCAACAATTACATCACCTTCAAATTGTTCAATATGATGCTGTGCTTGTGCTAAATCTGGCTGATATATCAGTGTACAATGCTGGGTTTGCAATTGCTCCAAGGCACGTTTGGCATCTCCAACAATGTTCTGTTGTTCGGTTAGCACTAGCACTTTAACAGTCATGCCGACCACTAAACAATGCTGGGCAACAATAAAGCCATCACCACCGTTATTACCTTTACCCACAATAATTAAAATACTACTGTTTGGATCAACCATGCTATTGATAACGTTAAACGCGCCAGCTCCTGCTCGCTTCATTAACTCAAACAATTCGATGCCGCATTGTTTGGCTGCTTGCGCTTCATGAGTTAATACTTGATTCGCACTGTAAACCGGCTGTGGTAAACTCTCTGCTAACTGAATGACTTCCATGGTTTATCCGCTGTTAATGACACCCACTATCAACTATCTAGATTTAGCAGAAAAAATCAAGCAATGGGGCAAAGACTTAGGCTTTGATCAACTGGGTATTAGTGATATTGATTTATCAACTCACGAGACCTATTTGCAAACCTGGCTGGATAATCAATACCATGGTTCAATGGATTATATGGCACGTCATGGCATGATGCGTGCGCGACCCAATGAGTTAGAGCCCAATACCATGCGGGTGATCAGCGCACGAATGAATTATCTACCGCCCAATGCCAGCTTTGCCAAGACCTTAAAAGATAAACAGCTTGGCTATGTTAGCCGTTATGCTTTGGGGCGCGATTACCACAAATTAATGCGCAAACGTTTGCAGCAATTAGGACAAAAAATTACCGAGCATTGTGCCGAATTTGAATTTCGGCCATTTGTCGATTCTGCACCAGTACTAGAGCGCCCTTTAGCTGAAAAAGCAGGACTTGGCTGGGTGGGAAAACACAGTTTATTGATTAACCAATCAGCTGGCTCTTGGTTTTTCCTTGGAGAATTGCTGATTAATTTACCACTGCCGGTTGATAGCAAGCCTGAAAACCAGTGTGGCCAATGCGTTGCTTGTATGACCATCTGCCCAACTAATGCCATTGTTGATCCTTATGTGGTTGATGCCAACCGCTGTATTTCCTATTTAACTATAGAATTAAAAGAAGCGATTCCTGAGCACTTGCGCAGTGCTATCGGAAATCGAATTTATGGCTGTGATGACTGCCAGTTAATTTGCCCGTGGAATAAATTTGGCCAAATTACCCAAGAACACGATTTTCACCCGCGTAATGGCTTAGATGGCAGCAGCTTATTAACACTTTTTAGTTGGACTGAACAAGAATTTTTACAGCGTACCCAAGGCTCACCAATTCGACGCATTGGCTTTGAACGCTGGCAGCGTAATATTGCCGTGGCATTGGGTAACGCTCCATTCAAACAGCAAATTATTGATGTGCTTCAGCAGCAGAAGTCTATCAGTACAACGATGGTGGTTGAGCATATCGAGTGGGCAATAGCGCAACAACAAGCTAAATCTAAAGCTATGAATAATGATCAAACGTTAGCAATTGAGGTCAAAACAACTGCAGACCATAAAGCGGAGCGCCTCAATCAACGCCTTATTCGAGCCGTTGAAAAAGGCTTACCCAGAGACGCCTAACAAAAGTTGACAAGTTTTAGCGTGCAAGCTTCCTAGATTGGCAGCGCGTAAGAATAGCCCGCTTTTCCTCGTCACTGCGCCCCTGCCAACCAACAATTTCATCTATGTGGCGAAAGCAGCCTAAACAAATATCTCGACTGTCTAAACAGCAATTGCGAACACAAGGGCTAGCCACTGCAGTTTTCTCTTCGGTTTTACTTTCGGTGCTGTCTTGTTGAAGTTGTTGTTTCTGATACTTTTTAAACTGTTCACTCATATTACTAACAACTTTTTATCTCAAATCGACGCACGATTATATGGAATCGGCATACTGCTGCACGGTAGATATTTCAGCTTTCACTTGCTTAATTAAACGCTCGATATGCTCAGCCGAACCTTTGGTCATTGCCTGCGCCAGTTGTGACGTTAGTTGACGTAAGGTTGGCGCCGCAATAATTTTAGCCACCAACTGCAACTCATCAATCGCTTGCTTCATTGCCTGGTGATCTTTATTTAACACCAGCGCAGTTAACGCATTCGATTTGTCAGTTAATTCTGCCAAATATTCATCCATCATCATGGCAGCCAATTCGGGTGAGCCCTGATTTTTCATATATTGTTGTAGGTTGAACGCCGATGGTAATGCATGGTTAATCTGATGTTCAAACGACACTAACGTTTCCACTGCACTTGCGGAAGTGTGTTGATGATCTTGTGGATTATTCTCAATACTGGCTGCGGCAGACTTAGTAGCGTAAAACTGCTCTGGTGCTTTTAACCAAGGTGCAAGTATGGTCGTTAACGCTTTAATATCTCTACTTTCAGGTACTTGTCCTAAATGCCAGTTTTTACTGAACTCAGCCTGCGACTCACTTAATTCAATCACTTCGTCTTGAGCAAAATGAAATACGCCACGGCTAATTGACTGACCAGCGGCTAATTGAATATATGGAGATTGGGAAAATTCATTAAATAAAATGAGATAGCGGCCAGTTTGCCAGTGTTTTAACATCGAGCTTTCGTCTGCAACCACTGTCACTTTAAAGCCAAGTGATAACAGTAAACGCCACAATAATTGGTGCTGCTCTACATCACTGACCGCCAACAATAACTCCACTTGTGCCGGTAAAAACTGTTGGCAATTAAGCTGGTCAGCCGATACAACAAGGTTGTCGGCTTGCTTGTTTTTAAGTTGGCTGGCCAATTCGTTAATCAGCAGCTCGCGACAAATGGGAGCGTCCGATAATGAATACAGCCCTATTTGTAAAACATTGCTTACCACATGGTTTTGGAGTGATTGTACAATTAAAAGCACTGGCTGTTTTTTTACCGGTAAGCTAGCAATATGTTGGCGTACATTTTGGTGCTTAGTATTCGTTGGGCCAGCAAGAATAACAGCATCAAGTTTTTGTCGATTAATTGCCGCCAGATTATAGTTTTTGCTGAAATGATCAAGATTAGATAAAGTCTCACACTGTGCGCCAGCATCCCGAATATATTGGGATAGAATGTTTCGCTGAACACTGTTTTCAGTAATCACTAAAATATGCTTTTGTGCCAGCAATTTTGTTGATTTACTTTGAGCCTGCTGTTGCGATACGGCTGATGTAGCTGCTGTGACCGCGGCTAAGGAAGCAATAGTTACTGGCAGTTTAAAACTCACCTCTAACCCATGCTCAACTTGAGTTAAGGTGACTGGCTCTGCATGCAACTCTGCCAAGATTTGCTCAAAGCAACTGATAGTTACATCGCTACTGACATTACTTTCTGGCACTTTGTTTGCCGATTCTTGGTTGATAAACGCCTTGTCTTTAGCAAGTTTATCTATGCTTAATGCCGTTAAATGCTTAGGCACTTCAAAAGCTTGAGCGCTCACCTGCTGGTCAATAGCAGTTAATTTACCTGTGATTAATAAATTTTGCTGACCGGCATTTTGATCAATGACTTTAATGGATAACAGTAACTGATGCTTAAATTGTTCTCTAAGCAAAATGCTACAGAAATCATTGAGCAATTGGCTAAACAGACGAACATCAATGCTGGTATCGCGGCACAGATTGTTATCAAGCATTAAATGAATGTGGTTTTGAGCTAATGCTGCATTTAAGCTACTGTTATTAATTACTGCATAAATAGTTTGTGGTAGGTTTACATTAACTATTTTTTTACTACGCTGTGCTAACGCTATTTGTGTCATCACCTGTTGTTGGCGAACGCAGTTAAATAAGCGCTCCAATTGGCGATGAATTGGTTGGATATTTGTACCGCTAACCATTGCAACTTGCTGACTTTGCAACATGCCCTTAACGACCATTTCACTTAGCATTTGATAATCATGTTCGGCAGCTAATAACTGTTGCTCAGCAAATTGCTGATATTGCTGTTCATTGGTGATTAGCTGTTGTTCAAGTTCAGCAATAGCACTTTGCTCTATCACTGTGCCCTGCCAAATTTGCTGATGGCAACTAATAGTAATGGCTAATGAAATATTGTCAGCAAGCGTAAAAGCACCGGTTGCAATATCTTGTGAATGCTTGGCCTGTTTTGCTAACTCTATCAGTTGCTTGAAATTATCTCTTCCTAAAATTAAGCGCCAAAATGCAATAGGTTGAGCTTGTAAGTTTGCACTTTTTTCTTGGCTAAATAATTTACTCACCTGATCTGTAGACAACTGAATAGTACTTTTATCAGTGCCTTTGCGATTGTCTAATTGCCAATAACAACAGCCAGTATGTTCAAATAAATTCGCCCATTGTTGCTGATTTTGTTGCGTTAAGTACTCAATATCTGCTTGAGAAAATACCGTTGACAGTTGTTGGTTAAGCATTGTCTGAACGTGCTGTTGCTCATTATTTTCAGGAGATGGCTGACGTTCACGCTGCGATAATTGCTGTTCAATAAAAGTCATTAACCGCGCTAATTGGCGGCGCATGGTTTGAAAACTAATGACCGCCAATATGACACCAAACATCATTAACACCAGCGACAGCACTAAAGCGGTATTGGTTAATATATCGATTGAAAGTTGATAACCCCATAGTTGTATTTTTTCGCCAGCTTTTTGAATTCCCGTTTTGCTAGTTGGCGATGCAGCTTCTGCTATCGGCAAAACCTGCTTTAATAATTGCTGCTTTTTATTTAACAACGCATGATTCGCAACATTCAGCGCCAGAATATATGGTTGATAAAGCCTAATACTACCTTGCCATTTTCCCAGTAGTGCTTGCTCATCAGAAAAGTAGGCAATAAGTTGTTGCAGCTGACGGGTGATCGCCTGTGAATTTGGCGATTGGCTTGATAACTGACTAAAATCCGCCGACAGCATTGTGACTAGCTGTTTTAAATGTTCAATTTCCGGCGGTATGCGTTTTTCAATAAGTGGCTGTAACTCAATAGCAATTGCGTTAAGCAAACGATTGATTGGCAAAAAGTGTGTAGTAACTGATTCTGGCAAATTAGCGATAGCCGCTTGAGTCGTGGTAATAGTTTGCAACGCTTGTTCTGTTAGTTGCTGATTGCGCTGAATATTTTGGCTCAACCGACTAAGATCATTGACATCAGTAAGCTTTACCTGCTCCAACTCTACCATGGTTATATGTGAAGCTTGATATAAACTCAGCAATTGTTGATGCAATGCCACTAAATTAGTACTTGCTTGCGGCGTGCTTAGTTCCTGCACTTGGCTTGTAAGGCGATCAAGATAAGCTAATTGTGTTAATTGGTATTTTACTGCGGGTAGTTGCTGTTCAACTATCGCTTTACTGGATTGTATTGTGTAGAAATACAGCCCAGCTAAACAACCGAGTGCCAACAATAGTGCGACTATCGACCCGACTAGCCAAATACGCACCTTTGCCGCAATAGAATATGATGATAAATGAGTGTCGTTCATACTATTTAACCAATAATCCTTCACAGGTTTTATATGCTTTGCCGTACTTTATTCGATTAACTAGTTAATGAGCTAATTAATCAGCTAGTAATTCAGCGAATTAACAAATTGATAATGACGACAGAATCAGCATTTAGGTAATTTAATAGTCTAAAGCAATACACTCACCTTGAAAATGCACTAAACAGTTAAACAGAATATTAGCTACGCTTTTTTGGGGTCCATGCCCAGTCCATCATCACTTCAATCGGCTCTTGTCCCGACTCATCGGTGATCACTACCGGCACTAGAAAGCTGCCTTTTTCCTGAGTATTTATTTGCTCTATTTGCGCTTCAGTCAAACTTGCTTTAGCCGTTAATCCACCTTGCATTCGGCGATTAAAATTGACTGTCATTGATTTTAATAGCGGTAAATGGCTATCGGGCACATTCATGCCAAAAACAATACCCGTAGCCGATTCAGCCAACAATGATGCAGCAATAGCGTGAACACCACCAATATGATTTTGCACGCGTTTAATATTGGCAAGTGATAATTCAACTTCAGTGTGAGTCACTTTATGAAGCTTTACGCGTGACGTGCCGGCGTATTTAACCAAACCACAAAACATTTTAGTTAACAAATAGCTATGACAAAATGTCGGCAGTTTATAAATAGTATGTACAGCTTTTGCGAGTTTATTTGCCATGCGTTTTCCTTTGATTAACTTACATCAGTTTGTAGGGCTTATTTACCCCCTAGCTTTAACAACATTGTTAATTATACTGGTCAGACCTTCAAGTGTTTTTAATCATAGTCTGTGCAGAATTAACTATTTAAGTAGTGTGTCTAAACTAACAATGTAGAAATTCACGTTCCTCGATTTAGATCAGTAAAGCTTAAGTATCCAGCTATAGCCATAGTCAAAATTTGGTGATTTAATAGCTGATAATTAATGTTTATTGCTATGATGGCTCGGCAGATACATGTAAAGTGAATACTGTTAGTCCATCATTTGAGTTGAAGAAGTATCAAATTTGAGTGTAATAAGTAACTATTATTTCATGCGCCTTTTATGGACGACATTAGCATCGACAATATTAGTTGGTTTATTAGCTTTTCGACCAGCCTTTGCCAATCAAACACCAACACATATTCGAATTGTTACCGAGCATTTACCGCCTTTTCAAATTGAAATGCCAAATGGTGTAGAAGGTTTTGCTACTGAAATTGTTTCTACAGCGATTTCAAATACCCCGTACAGTTTCGATATCAAACTTTATCCTTGGACGCGGTCATATAATATGGCGCTCAAAAAGCCCAATACCTGTATTTATTCGATCGCAAAAACAACGGAAAGGGAACAGTTATTTACTTGGGTTAATACTATTGCAGAGCGCAATGCCTCATTTATTGGTTTAGCTGAAAATAATTATCAAATTAACAGCATTGAAGATGCCAAAAAATATAATGTTGCCGTGATCAGAGATGATGTCACCCACCAATACTTAATAGAACAGGGCTTTGTTGAAGGCATCAACCTTTACGTGGTCAATAACACCCACTCACTGCTTAAGCTTATTGCTCAACGTAAAGGGGTCGACTTAATATTAATTGATGCCTTTACTGTGAAGTATCGCGCTAGGTTCAATCAATTAGATCCGGCAATGTTTAAGAATTTTTACCAAATTAATAAGCAGCCGTTGGATTATTATTTAGCTTGCAATAAAGCAACCTCACCAACCATTATTAATGACCTGCGCCGCGCCATTGACGAGATGAAAGCCAATGGTCAATTGAGCAAAATTATTGATGAATGGCAATACCCCAAAATTAAAGTTAACCATTACAACTAGCTTGCGCGAGTGCCTGTTTGGCTATCAATTGCCTATTTAACTATCAAGTGACGCTTTAGCTTTCACTGTTCATTAAAACAACATATTTCTGTCAACCAACAGTCATAATTGCTGATTATCGTGAAGCCATGACTGTTTTAAACGACATGTATCAGTACGATTTACGCATTTTACGTTGGTGCGTTAAATCTCGTTACTATCATAAGTTTATCGAAGCTGTTCGCGCGATATCCCGCACAGGTGACGGCTATTTACAGCTAATTGTGCCAATTGTTATTGCCCTTGCGAGTCAAAGTAGCCAGTTTTTCTATCTCGCCCTGATGGCATTTGCCATTGAACGCCCGTTGTATTTTATTCTTAAACATACGCTAAAGCGCAGACGACCACCGGATATCCTTCCCGACTTTTCATGCTTAGTACAACCGTCGGACCAATTCAGTTTTCCGTCAGGTCATACTATGGCGGCATTTTTATTGGCGGGCTTAGTGGTTGCCGAGCTAGGAGTAGTGGCGTGGCCTATTTATCTCTGGGCAAGTGCTGTTGGCGCATCCCGGGTCATTCTTGGCGTGCACTTCCCTTCTGATATTCTCGCTGGCGCAGCACTAGGTTCTATTATTTTGTTAGGAGTTATTTGATTTGACCAAGATTTTATTTGGCATTCAGGGCACAGGGAATGGCCATATTTCCCGAGCGCGGGTACTTGCCCGTTATTTACAAGACCACAAGTTAGATATCACTTATTTAATCTCCGGCCGCGACAAAGACAAACTATTTGATATGGAAATATTTGGTAATTTTCAGCATCGCAATGGACTAACCTTTGTTACCCAAAACGGCAAAATAGATTATTGGCAAACCGCCAAAAAGAACAGTTTACTGGAGTTTTGGCGTGATATTCGCCGATTACCGGTTGACGAATTTGATCTAATCATCACAGATTTTGAACCGGTTTGTGCATGGGCTGGCAAGCTTCATAAAAAGCCGGTACTTGGTATCGGACACCAATATGCGTTTGGCGAAAATACGCCACTTGCTGGTGAGTCTTTTCTGGCAAAAAAAATTATGAAAAATTTTGCTCCGGCTGAAACTGCGATTGGCCTACATTGGCATCGCTATAACAATAACGTATTACCGCCGATTATTGATGTATCGCTAGCTGCTACATCGCAGAAAGAGCATGTTTTAGTGTATTTACCGTTTGAAAATCAGGCTGAAGTGACCGAACTGCTTAAGCAACTACCAAATGCTAGTTTTGTCCAATATGCGCCAGACTTAGTTGATAACGAACAAGGTAATGTCAGTCTACGAAAAACTTGTCATCAAGCATTTAAAGATGATTTAACTAAGGCATCGGCCGTAATTTGTAATAGTGGCTTTGAATTAATAAGTGAGTGCTTACATCTTGGTTTACCTATATTAACAAAGCCATTAAATGGTCAAATGGAACAGCATTCTAATGCGCTGGCGTTATCACAATTAAATTATGCCAAGGTAATTAAACAATTATCATTGGCAGAAATAGCCACTTGGTTGGAAAGTTTGCCAGCGTGTCAGGCCAAGCCATTACCCAATGTTGCCAAGTCTATCGCAGATTGGATTGCTGACGGATCTTGGCAAAATCACCACGAACTAGGTGCAGCACTTTGGCAGTAACTTTTTTGGCAATAGCTATTTGATGCTATTGCCAAAGCTAAAATAAAATTTGAACTAACAGTGGCGAGAATTAAAGTTTAAAAAAGTGTTCTTGGTACACTTTTAATTCGGCAATTGATTCGCGAATATCATCCAACGCTAAATGCGCGCCAGTTTTCACGACTTTATCTAACACTTCTGGTTTCCAACGTCGCGCTAGCTCTTTAACCGTGCTGACATCTAAGTTACGGTAATGGAAATAATCTTCAAATTCAGCCATGTATTTATTAATAAAACGACGATCTTGACCAATACTATTACCGCACATTGGTGATTTGCCTTTTGGCACATATTGGCTAATAAATTCAATGGTTTGTGCAGTAGCTGTTGCCAAATCAACTTGGCTATTGCGGCAACGCTCAGTTAGGCCTGATTTACCGTGATGCTCAATACACCAAGGGCTCATATTGTCCAGCACTTCGTCACTTTGCTTAATAGCAAATACGGGGCCTTCAGCAAGAATATTCAATTGGCTATCAGTGACAATAGTAGCAATTTCCAATATCACATCTACACTTGGCTCCAAGCCGGTCATTTCCAAATCTAACCACACTAAATTTGTATCACTTACACTCATGAATATCTCTTTATTAAATAACTTTGCGCTAGCATTAGCTGATTACTCTATAAGTCAGTATAATACGTGACATTTACTGATTTTGAAAAGCCAATGTTAATTCCTTGGCTTAACATCGACTTTAATTACAGCGATATCACGTGGCAAAAGCAAAGAAATTAACCAAAGGTCAAGCACGGCGCATCAAGGCTAATCAAGCGAAAAAACTTCATCAGAAACAAGATGAAATGCAGTGGCAAGATGATGAACTTGGCTCAGCTGAAGAAGGCGTAGTGATTAGTCGCTTTGGTCAACATGCCGATGTTGAGAATCAAGCGGGTGATATATTTCGCTGTAACCTTAGAAGAAGTATCGACTCATTAGTATGCGGTGATCGCGTGGTGTTTCGCCAAGGAAAATCACAAGACCACAGTGTTTCTGGCGTAATAGAAGCAGTTCATGAACGAACATCAGCGCTAAGTCGTCCTGATGTTTATGACGGTTTAAAACCCATTGCCGCTAATATTTCCCAAATTGTCATTGTCACCACTGTGCTACCGGCATTTAACCCAGATATTATTGATCGCTATATCGTCGCTTGTGTCCAAACGAACATCAAGCCAGTGATCTTAATGAATAAGTCCGACTTGATTAATGAGGAGCTGGCCGAGTTAATTGAGCCACAAATGGATATTTACCGCGAAATTGGCTATCAGGTGCTTTATGCCAGTAGCGATACTGAACAAGGTATTGCCGAATTGCGAGCTCAGCTTAAAGATCACACCAGTATTTTTGTTGGTCAATCGGGTGTGGGTAAGTCAACACTTGTTAACACCTTAATGCCCGAGTTGGGGTTACATACCCAGCAAGTTTCGGAAAACTCTGGCCTTGGCCAACACACAACAACCGTTGCCAGACTTTATCACTTTGAGCAAGGCGGTGATTTAATCGACTCACCTGGTATTCGCGAATTTGGCTTATGGCACCTTAGCCCAGAGCAAGTGGCTGATGGTTTTATCGAATTTGATGACTATCTTGGCACCTGTAAATTTCGTGACTGCAAACATGTCAACGATCCAGGTTGTGCGTTAATTGCCGCGGTTGAAGCAGGTAAAATCCACCCTGAACGACTGACAAGTTTTCAACGTATTGTCGAAAGCCTATCGGGCAATACGTTAACATCAAGATTTAAACAATAGTAACAAACACACGAATCTCACGAGGAACGCTTAAGTGTTAATTAATAAAATTAAAATCGCATTGCAATATATGATGCCTAAACACGCGATTTCACGCCTTGTTGGTAAGTTTGCCGCCGCTGAAGCAGGTTGGTTTACCACCCAAGCGATTAAATATTTTATCAAGGCTTATGACATTAATATGGACGAAGCCAAGTTAAAGCGTGCAACCGACTTTACCACCTTTAATGACTTTTTCACCCGTGAATTAGAAGATGGTGCTAGACCTGTTGATAACAACGCCGCAACTTTGTGTTATCCAGTTGATGGCATGATCAGCCAACAAGGCGATATTGAACAAGGGCAATTAATTCAGGCCAAAGGTTTTACCTACAGTTTAGCGACATTACTTGGCGGCGATAACAAAACAGCTGAACCATTTCAAAACGGTAAATTTAGCTGTATTTATTTAGCACCGAAAGATTATCACCGTATTCATATGCCAATGGATGCTACCTTACGTGAAATGATTTATGTGCCGGGTGATTTATTTTCAGTAAACCCATTAACTGCCAATAATGTGCCTAATTTATTCGCCCGCAATGAACGCGTAGTCACTATCTTTGATACCGAGCACGGCAAACTTGCTATGGTATTAGTTGGCGCGACCATCGTTGCCAGCATTGAAACTGTCTGGGCCGGCACGATTACACCTCCGGCAGGTAAAGATATCTTTAAATGGCAATATCCAGCCGAAGGGGCGGGTGCTATAAAATTGAAGAAAGGTGATGAAATGGGTCGATTTAAACTTGGCTCAACCGTTGTTTCTACGTTTGCACCCAATATGGTGGAATTTAGCCCGCAGGCTGGCCCTGGCACAGTCACTCGTTTGGGTAAACATTACGCCGATGTTGTCAGCACAACTGACTAAACGTCAATAGTATAAAAGTAATTAAGCTATGTTAGTTTATGCACATCGCGGTGCCAGCGGAGAATTTCCGGAAAACACCGCACAAGCTATTGAACAAGCCATCGCTCAGCAGGCCGATGGGATTGAGCTAGATGTGCAATTTCATCGCGATGGCAACTGGTGGCTACTACATAATTTATATGTTGATAAAACCACCCAAGGCTCAGGCCGATTATTAGCGCTAAGCAGTGATTACATTCAAAGCTTAACCACAGCAGATGGCAAACCATTACTGACGCTGCCACAAGTGCTGAATATTATTAATAATCGCTGTCCGGTGAATATTGAAGTGAAAATTTCTACCGGCGAAGGGCAAAAGCTTAAACAAGCCAGCCACAGTCTGATTTCATTGATAGATGAACTCGTTGATGCAGGAAAAGCGAACTGGCAAAACTTGGTGATATCTTCATTTAATCATTTATTTTTGGCTGAGCTTAAGCGTGAAAAAGCTGCGATTAAAACTGGGGCGTTAATTGCTCATTGTCCTGCAGATTTAGCGCAGTCAGCCCAGCAACTGCAAGCAAACTCAATTAATTTAGCGCTTGATTGTTTAAATCAACAAATTGTTGATGATGCTCATAGGCGCAAGTTGCAAGTATGGGTCTACACCGTTGATCGTCAAGATGACATAGCGTTTTGTCACCAGCTTGGGATAGAGGCAATTTTTAGTAATTTTCCGGCTCGTACCAAACACTATTTAGCCGAAATTGCCAATAAATAGCGCTTAAGCATTTGTATTTAAAGTAGAAGAAATTTTTATTTGCTCAATTTATCAGCAAAGGATACGATTAGATTCGTATGTAACCATTTTGTCATGCGACAAAATACTCTGATTTAAGGAAGTATCAATGGCTAAAGATAAGTCAAACGTCAAGCCGACAGAAGCCGAACTGACGTTACTTAATGTACTCTGGAAGATTGGCCCTGCAACGGTTAGACAAATTCATGAAACAGTCAGCGAAACACAAAATACTGGCTACACCACAGTACTAAAAATATTGCAGATTATGCATGAAAAATCATTAGTGATCCGCGACGAAAGTAATCGTGCTCATGTATATGCCGCTGCCAACAGTGAAATACAAACTCAATCATCGTTAATCAAAGATTTAATCAGTAAAGCGTTTGGTGGTTCAACATCAAAGTTGGTGATGAGAGCGTTAGATGATTCTACCAGCAAGCAAGAAATTGAAGATATTCGTCATTTATTAGATACCTTAGAGAAATAAGCTCGACTAATAACCCGCTATGTCATTATTAATTACAGACAATTTAGTTTTACAAACATTGGCCATCACTTTGCTGCACTTTTTGTGGCAAGGGCTACTAATTGCTGTGCTGACAAAACTGTTTTTAATAATAATTAGTACCAAACGTCCAACCATAAGGTACGGTGTACTTTGTGGCGCGATGTTAACTAGTTTATTGCTTCCCTTGTTGACTTTTAACTATTTTTATCAGGCTGATAGCTATCAAGGGCTGGTCGAAAACCAACTGTTTACCAGTAACTTACCAGAAACCTTACAACAACATAGTGCAAGTGATTGGCTGCAACAAGTTAATGATTACCTGCCCTATCTGTCAGTTGTCTGGTTATTTTGGGTAGTATTTCTTACCTGTAAAATGCTCTTGGAAATGTGGCAAATACAACAGCTGCCATACAAAAATGTTATTAGCACAGAGCCAGAATTACTTTCACGTTTTCAGCAACTTGCTCAGCAAATTGGCTTAAAACGTGCGCCTAAGTTGATTATTTCATTAACTGCTCAAGTGCCTATGGCATTAGGCTGGCTCAAACCTACTGTGCTGATGCCAGCACAAATGTTGTTAGGCTTATCTCAAGAGCAATTAGAAATGTTGATTTTGCATGAACTGGCGCATATCAAGCGTTATGACTACTTAATCAATTTCTTACAAACTTTAATTGAGATATTACTGTTCTTCCACCCTGCTGTACTGTGGATATCAAAGCAAATGCGTCAAGAGCGCGAATACTGCAGTGATGATATTGCTGTGCATCATAGCGGTAGCCCAATAGCTTACGCTCATACGCTGGCAGATACGGCAACACTGTGTAAGTCACATCGTCACACCATTCCAACAATGGCAATGGCTGCATCTGGTGGCGACTTAAAAGCACGCGTCGTGCGCTTAGTCAATCATTCATGTAGCAGTCAAAATAGCTCTGGACAATGGCTTGCGGGTATCACAATTTTACTGGCAATTGGCTTAACCGCTTCAAAACAATTAATCACGTTACCTTTTTATGAGCTATCCAATATCAGCGTTAATCTGCTGCAAGGAACTCAAGGCCAAGCCCAAGTAACCGATTTTAGACAAAACAAGAGTCAACAATTTAGTCAAAATGAGCCAAAAATTGGTGAACAAGCCCATTCAAGAAAAGAAGCGGCTTTAGCAACAAAAGAGAGCAACGAGCAACTTCGACAAACCTCTGAACTAGCCTTACAACCAATAGCTAGCCCTGATTTGTCGGCTACAGAGTTAAATACTGGTTCATCTACATTATTACCTAGCTCTCTTAATGAGAGTGGTGAACTTGATCAGCTAACTGAAGACAAGAATTTAACAGCAAGTACAAACAATCAACTTAGCCAAACTGATAGCCAAAGCAATGTGGATTTAGATGCGGCATTTGATGAAATAGAGCAGCTAGCAACACAAAATACCAAAAAACGCTATAGCCAAGCCCCTCATCAATTAGATCAGCACCAAGGTGAAAATACGCTGTTCTCATCGACAACTTTGGATGGTAACAAGGCTACACTAGCTAATAACACGCCAAGTTCTGAAGTTGCATTATTTGAACAGCGCTATATTAATCAAACGGCACAAAGCCACACTGAGTTATTTGAACAGCAGGAAGCAAAACTATTGACCAGCGTAGAGCCTAGGTATCCTTCAATAGCTAAGCGCAATGGTTATGAATTAGATGTTATGGTCAACTTCACCATTGATAAGAAGGGCCGAGTGATCGACATTGAATTTGAGCAGCTAAACCGTCTAAATTATTTTAAAGGTGCTATAACCACTGCCATGAAGCAGTGGCGATTCGAACCAGCCCGCGTTAATGGCGAGCCGGTTACCAGTACCATGGCAAAAATATTTTCATTTAACATGGATTAAGCCGAGTTATTTCGGTTAACCGCAAATACTAGGGTCTTCGCATACCTTTGCGCGACGCTAATACTTCCTGCCATTTAGCTTGCTGTTCTAATGTCAAAACATTAAATATTGCATGGCGGCTTTTGGCTCTATTAAGCGCTAATTTAGCAAATGTCTCTTGATACTGATTATAAGTTTCAGTAAATAATGCTTCATTAAAAACATCACTCGTTTGCTCTGCTTTCACTTGTTCGCGAAACGCTTTGGCAGACTCATGAAGCGCTTTAGCTTGGGTACGACTTTCGGTATTAATTGCCTTTATTTCATTAACTTGATCATCGGTTAACGCTAATAGTTTTTGCATGCGATGCAATTGTTTGCCATCAAATTGCATTGCCATTCTATCGTGACCATGTGCTGGCTTTTCCATCGCTTGAGCCATAGGCAAAATTAAACTGCCAGATGCGATTAATGCTAACATTATATTTCTCATTGAATGTTTCTTTCTCATTACTGTCTCCTTCTTCGACGGTTCAGAAAAATT
Source organism: Colwellia sp. MEBiC06753 (assembly GCF_053470325.1). Taxonomy (NCBI): domain Bacteria; kingdom Pseudomonadati; phylum Pseudomonadota; class Gammaproteobacteria; order Alteromonadales; family Colwelliaceae; genus Colwellia; species Colwellia sp. MEBiC06753. Next base: position 78,658 of record NZ_JBQMTM010000009.1, read on the forward strand.
ATAATCATTGCAATGCAAAGAAACGCAAAGGCAGTGTAAAGCTTTGTAAAGTTTACAACTCAACTGTATAACTATTGATAAACTGACTAAGTAACTTTAGGTTTGTATCAATGACGTGTTAAGCAAACCTAGTTTCACTGTTTCTAGTTAGAGCCAAATAAATGACCGCAAAACATATACTAATCATTGATGATGATGTTGAATTAACCGAATTGCTAACGACATTTTTAACCGCTGAAGGTTATAAAACCTCTTGTTGTCATGACGGAGCCAGTGGTCTTGCCCGAGCATTTGATGCAAGTGTTGATTTGATTTTATTAGACGTAATGATGCCCAAACTTACGGGCTTTGACGTACTTAAAGCTTTGGGTGGTCATCATAGTATTCCAATATTAATGCTTACCGCCAAGGGCGATAACAACGATCGCATATTAGGGTTAGAGCTAGGTGCAGACGACTACTTAGCCAAACCATTTCACCACAAAGAGTTGCTCGCGCGCATTCATGCGATATTTCGCCGTATAGACATTGTGAAAGAAAATAAAATGCAGTCAGCACAATTAAACTTAAATGAAGTAACCTTAGATAATGCGACTCGCCAAGTAACTTGTAACGAGCAAAAAGTTGACTTAACAGGTACAGAATATGAAATGCTTAATGTGCTAATGAGTCACCACAGTAATATTGTTAGCAAGGATACCTTGTCTGAAACTGTGTTAGGCAGAAAATTAAGCCCATTTGATCGCAGTATTGATATGCACGTTAGCAATATTCGCCGCAAACTCGCCCCGTATTCAACATCGGAAAAAATTAAAACCGTACGTGGTGCTGGCTATATATTTCTTACTGGTGACGCCCTTGTTTAAATCACTGAAACGCCAACTGAACTCGATCAAAGTAAAACTGTTTTTGTGGTTCTGGCTAGTGACAATATGCGCCATAGCAGCTACTCGATTTATTACGTTGCAAGTACTTGAGCAGAGCTCTGAAATCAGCCTAGATGCAGAAGATTTTAAGCGTATCGAACGCTTTATAACCATTACCAATAATATCCAACCAACGGACTTTCTCAGCTATATACACTCAATGCGAGAGCAACGCCCATTAAGACGATTAAGCAGCCATATAATTATTAAACCGCTTGATCAAGAAGTGCCGATTATTAGCTTACGTCGCCTGCATCCTAAAACTATTGAGTTCATTGATAGTCGCAGTTTTGACCAGCCTAGGTCTTGGTTATTTCCTGATATGCAGCTTACGGGCCCCGCGAAATTAACGCTTGATGGCAATGCCTATTTAATATTTTATCAGCGGCGGGTAGACAACCATCGCCCGTTTGACTTTTCATTTCAAAGCTTACCTTCTTGGGTCAGAATCTTAACACCAATTGTGGTGAGTTTTGCGTTTTGTTGGCTACTAGCGCGTTCGCTCAGTCGCCCGTTATCAAATGTTTCGCGTGCTGCCGAGCAATTAGGTCATGGTGACTTGAGTGTCAGGGTTAAACATGATGATTTGCGCAATGATGAGCTAGGTAGTTTAGCGAAAGCGTTTAATCAAATGGCCGATAAACTAGCCGCTAACTTAACCGCGCATCAACGATTATTAGGCGATGTATCTCACGAGTTACGCTCGCCATTAACCCGATTGCAAATGGCATTGGCGCTGGCCCAATCAAGTAAATCTGAACAAGACCGATCTCAATACATTGAGCGTTGCGAGCGGGAAGTTGCGCGTTTAGACCAAATGCTAGAGCACGTATTAGTGTTGTCCCGACTTGAAAATAGTGTACGTTCCATTGAACGTCGCCCATATCCACTGGCAGAACTATTACAAAGTTTGGTCGACGATGGTAATTTCCTTGGTCAAAGTAAAAATATCAGCGTGTCCTTGGAAACATCATCAAGCCCGACATTAGCCATTGATCAGGAACTAATCGCCAGCGCTATTGGCAATATAATCAGTAATGCCGTCAAGTATAGTGATCCAGACTCTGAAGTTCATATTAGTTTAATGGAGCAAGAACACAGTATTTTTATTAGTGTTGCCGACAGTGGTAAAGGCGTGCCAGAAAGCGAGTTAGACCGATTGTTTGAACCTTTTTACCGTATTGATGATGCCCGTGATCGACATAGTGGCGGAACAGGATTAGGCTTAGCCATAGCGCAACAGGCAATTTTGGCGCACCAAGGTAGTATAGTGGCAGAGAACTTAGCCGGTGACGGATTAAAAGTTACGGTTACATTGCCCAAACAGTGATGTTTTTTTCATCAAATATTTCGTAAGATATTCAAGAATTTCACGATTTTAATAATAATATGAATATTTTACCGATTGGAATTTTTCTTATTGCCATGAGCACTACTGCTGTATTTGCCACCTCAACACCTTACACCAGCGAAACGGAACTGCCGCAGCGCTATTCAAATGAAATTAAGCAGCATTGGCAAACCGGTCATTTCTCAAGCTTTAAGGGGGTTGATCAAGTGGATATTCATTATGCGCAATTTCAATCACCCGCTGCTAACCAGTGTATTGTGCTCGTACCTGGACGAAGTGAAGGTTACTTAAAATATCAAGAGTTGGCCTATGATATTGCTCAACAAGGTTTCGATTTATTTATTATTGATCACCGTGGCCAAGGGCTATCCGGCAGAATGTTAAATAATAAATTCAAAGGCTATGTTGAACTCTTCGACGATTACAGCACTGATTTACACCAATTTATTGATACCATTGTCCGCCCCGCTTGTCATAACGAACTTTATCTACTTGCACATTCAATGGGCGGAGCAATCAGTGCTAGGTATTTACAACGCTTTATTAGCCCCGTAAAAGCCGCGGTTTTAAGCTCGCCTATGATTGCCATCAATAGTGGTGGCTTACCACTTTGGCTTTCCAAGCTGGTCATTAATACTGGGGATACGCTTTCACAGCTGCTGGCAAATCAACCTTGGTATTTTGTCGGACAAGATGATTATAAAACAAAAGCTTTTGAAGATAACCAGCTTAGCCACTCTATAATCCGATACCAAATTTTCACCAAGCTTTATCAAGCTACGCCAGAGCTACAACTAGGCGGTGTTACCTTTCATTGGTTAAAAGAAGCATTAAAAGCGAATGAAGATATTTTTGATGACATAGATAAACTAAAAACGCCAACATTGGTGTTACAGGCGGGCAGCGATACTGTGGTTGATAACTCAGCGCAAGACCAGTTCTGCCAACAATTACATCAAAATTTTTCTTATTCATGCCCAGGTGGTAAACCCATCGTCATCAAGGGCGCACGACATGAAATATTGTTTGAAATTGATTCTTATCGCCAGCAAGGGCTAGACCAAATATTGGCTTGGTTTACCCAACATAGCCAATAAATAAGTACTTTTTATTAACGCGTGTGCTCTTTGCAGTATAAATTTTGTTCGCTTTGATTAAGTGCTGCGCTTGGATCTTGATGAATAATGACTTCACAAGGTTGGAGTGATTTTTCTATCTGGCGCTCAATATCATCAGCAACTTCGTGAGCTTCTAACAAGCTAAGCTCCCCAGGTAGTTCAATATGTAATTGTACAAATTTCTTTGGCCCTGCTTGGCGCGTTCGCAGTTTATGAAAACCAACAACTTGTGAATGTCTACTAACAATTTCATTAATTATTGAAATATCGGTTGCAGAAATTTCCCGATCCAATAGCTGATCTAAGCTACTTTTAATGATGTCTTTACTGCCATAACTTAAGTAAATACCTACAGCGATGGTAAATAAACCATCTATTTGCTGCCAGCCATAATTCACCATCAATAATGCCGCAAGCACAGAAAGATTTAATAATATATCAGATTGATAATGTAGAGAGTCTGCGCGAATAATCACAGACTGGGTTTTAGCAATCACTATTTTTTGGAAAGTCACCAAGGCTATGGTCATCACTAAAGACGCTAGGGTTACATAAACCGCAACCGAAGTATTTACCACTGCTACAGGTGAAATTAATCGTTCAACGCCATGAAATATCAACATAATCGCCGAACCATTGATAAAGGCAGCTTGGGCAATACCCGCTAAACTTTCAGCCTTGCCATGCCCAAATTGATGTTCGTCATCAGCAGGTTGTAATGCATACATTAGTACTAAGACATTTAGCCCGGAAATAAAAAGATCTAATAGCGAGTCCGTCGCTGAGGCTAGCATGGCTGCGGCATTGGAATTGAGCCACGCATATAGTTTGATTGAAACCAAAATTATGGTCACTGAAAACGAGGTTTTCGCTGCTATTTTTACCCAAAAACTATAATTTTGCTCAAGATGCTTGGTCATGACTACTCAGTAAAAGTTACCAGAAAAATGTTTTCGTATCATAAATAATTTTTGATAAATAAATTCAAACGCTTCAGTTAAATATTAGCGCAAAAGTTCGCTATAATAGCAGCACTTTCTTATCAGTCTTTTATCAGGTAATAACGATAGCTATGTTAGATGTTGTTTTGTTTCAACCAGAGATCCCACCCAATACTGGCAATATAATTCGTTTGTGCGCGAACTCAGGATTTCGCTTGCACTTAATTGAACCTTTGGGGTTTTCTATTGAAGATAAGAGACTAAAACGTGCTGGCCTTGATTATCACGAATTCGCCAACCTGAAACGTCACGCCAGCTTTGATGATTTTATTGCCCAAGAGCAGCCGAAACGGCTTTATGCAATAACGACAAAAGCGACACGCTATCACCATCAGGTTGACTTTGCCGAGGGTGACTATGTAATGTTTGGCTCAGAAACCAAGGGCTTGCCTGATGTGGTTAGAGATCAAATCCCCGATGAGCACAAAATCCGCATCCCTATGGTCGAAGGGAGTCGCAGTATGAATTTATCAAATTCAGCAGCAGTGATTATTTATGAAGCATGGCGTCAGTTAGGCTTTGAACACGGTATGTAAATACTTGCCTAAGCAAATAAAGAAATGAATAAATTTGAGTAACCTTTATTTCATACAATTAAATAACTAACCTCGGGTTTGTATAAGAACTAGTGTTAAGCTTTATAAAACAAAAACTTGCTCTGTTTCTTAATTTCTAGCTTGAGGTTAACTAGGTTACTCGAATTTCTTTTGACGAGACAGTAAGTCAGAAGCGGCTTGCAAGGCTGGTTTACCTTGATAAAGCACCGCATAAACCTGCTCAACAATTGGCATTTCCACACCTTCACGTTGCGACAGCATATAGACTTCTTTGGTATTGCGATAACCTTCCACCACTTGCCCAATATCCGTCATTGCTTGATCAACGCTTTTACCTTGACCTAACGCTAAACCAAATCGGCGATTGCGTGATTGATTATCGGTACAAGTAAGGACTAAATCACCTAAACCTGCCATCCCCATAAAGGTAGCAGGCTCAGCATTTAACGCTATACCTAAACGAGTCATTTCAGCAAGACCACGAGTTATCAGCGCAGTTCTGGCATTTGCACCAAAGCCAATACCATCAGCCATACCAGCACCAATCGCGATAACATTTTTTACCGCACCGCCGAGTTGCACACCAATAAAGTCATTATTGCTATAAACTCTGAAAGTTTTTTCGCAATGTAAAAGTTCCGAAAGTTCGGTCACAAAATCATCGTCGGTAGACGACAGCGAAATAGCTGTAGGTAATCCTGCTGCCATTTCTTTAGCAAACGTCGGCCCAGATAACACACCTAAGCTGATGTCATTACCTAAAATGTCGCGAGCAACTTCTTGCAATAGCTGGCCACTATTCGGATCTAGCCCTTTAGTTGCCCACGCTAGCTTAGCATTGGGGTTTAGCAAAGGTTTGATCTGACTAAGCATATCGCCAAAAACATGGCTAGGTACAACCACCAGCACTATATCACTGGCAGCTACGGCTTTTGCCAAGTCAGTTTCAATAATTAAGCTATCTGGAAATTTGCTGCCCGGTAAGTATTTTTCATTTGAGCGAGATTGCGCCATCGTCTGCATTTGCTCGACGTCGCGTCCCCACAATACCGTTGGATGGCCATTGCGTGCAAAACATATAGCAAGGGCAGAGCCATAAGACCCTGCCCCTAATATGGTAATTTTAGCCGTTGTTACGGTCATAAACTCAATTAGTGAGTTTCAGCACTAGCAGCTGCAGCTTGCTCTTGTGCTTGACGTTGTTGCAAGTAATTTGCAAATAATGCATCAAAGTTAACTGGTGCTAAGTTTAATTGTGGGAATGAACCACGGTTAACTAAGCTAGCTACAGTTTCACGTGCATACGGGAATAATGTATTCGGGCAGAATGCGCCGATCATGTGAGCTAAGTGAGCTTCGTCAACATTGCCAATAGTGAAGATACCTGCTTGTTGTACTTCTGCTAAGAAAGCTGTTTGACCTTCAACAGTTGCCGTTACAGTAACTGCTAACACTACTTCATAAGTGTTTTCCGCTACAGTGTTTGAACGTGTATCAATATCTAATTTAACTTCTGGTTTCCATTCTTTTTGGAAAATTGCCGGAGAGTTAGGCGTTTCAAAAGAAACATCTTTTGTATAAACACGTTGAATCGCGAATTGCGGTGCGTTGTTCGCTTCTTGGTTTTGATTTTCATCAGCCATTGAAATATTCCTTAAATTTTTATGCACAGCAATTTTTACAGTGCTACTTCTAATTTTGGTAATGCCTGCCTATGCCAAGGCAAGCATTGAATCTAATTTATTTGCTGCCTCTAGGGCAAACAAGTCGTCGCAGCCACCGACATGATTTTCATTAATGAAAATCTGCGGCACTGTTGAGCCACCATTGGCACGTGCGATCATTTCAGGGCGAAGTGCTGGTTGTTCATCAATTTTAAACTCTACATAAGCAACATCTTTATGCTCTAGCAAGGCTTTTGCACGTGTACAAAATGGGCAATATGCTTTTGTATAAATTTCTACTTTTGATGTCACAACAACCTCTTACTTTTTCGCCACCGGTAAACCAGCACCAACCCAAGTATTTAAACCACCTTTTAATAAACCAACATTATTAAAGCCAGCTTTTAGTAACTGATTTGCTACTTTTGATGCAGTAATACCTGCGGTGCATACCACAATAATGGGTTTGTCTTTATATTTTTCAAGGGCAGAAAAGTCATTTTTGTTGGCTTTTTCTGGTGACAAGTGCACAGAATCAATAATTCGGCTCGCTTTAAATTCTTTTTCAGCGCGAATATCTACTACAACACCGTCTTCTTTATTCACCAAAAAGGTTAATTCTTGCGGCGATAATTGCTTTACTGGCGACATTTTTATCATCACCGTAATCACAATAATTGCAATAAGCAAACCCACCCAAGCAGCGCTTAATAACGGGTGATTACTTGCGAAAACCATTAATTGTTCCATTACTTTACCTTTGTAGAACGACAACTAAAACGCGCACAGTATACAGGCTTCACTGGTCAAACCCAACTTATACGTAACTCGAACATAACGCAGCAATAATTTTCAGCCGTTCGCTAGTGCTATTCGATATGAACTGTGTAAAATATCGCTATAGCTCATACGCCAATAAATGTTAGGAAAAATACACATGCCAACTAAAAAGCCGATGGTTCTGATTATTTTAGACGGTTGGGGATATCGCGAAGATCAAGAATCAAACGCCATTTTTCACGCTCATACCCCAGTACTTGATGACTTAAAAGCACGTTTTCCTAACATGCTAATTGGCACCTCTGGCATGGCAGTAGGCTTACCTGATGGCCAAATGGGTAACTCAGAGGTTGGTCATGTTAACTTAGGTGCAGGCCGTATTGTTTATCAAGACTTCACCCGCATTACCAAAGCGATTGCCGACGGCGAATTTCAACATAATCCGGCTTTATGTCATGCCGTTGATGCAGCCAAGAATGCCGATAAAGCGGTCCATATTTTTGGCTTAATGTCGCCAGGTGGAGTGCATAGTCACGAAGATCATATTTTCTCGATGATGGAGCTTGCTAAAGCGCGTGGCGCAACAAAAGTCTATTTACATGCTTTCCTAGATGGCCGAGATACTCCGCCGCGCAGCGCTCATGACTCACTGCAAAAAGCCCAAGATAAATTCGCTGAATTAGGCAACGGCCAAGTGGCATCAATTATCGGTCGCTATTTTGCGATGGACAGAGATCAACGTTGGGACCGTGTTGAAGCTGCATACAACTTAATGGTTGATGGCCAAGCTGAATTTCAATTTAACTCGGCAACCGATGCGCTAGCAGCCGCTTATGAGCGTGATGAAAACGATGAATTCGTTAAAGCAACGGCCATTACCAATGCCGATGGTGAGACCATTAAAATTGAAGACGGCGACGCGCTAATATTTATGAACTTTAGAGCTGACCGCGCCCGTCAATTTACCCGCTGTTTTACTGACACTGATTTCTCAGGCTTTGAGCGTAACCGCGTACCCAAACTTAGCGATTTTGTCATGTTAACTGAATATGCTGCTGACATTAAAACCAGCTGTGCATTCCCGCCAGAAAAACTTGAAAATGTCATGGGTGAATGGCTGGCCAAACATCATAAAACTCAATTGCGCATTTCAGAAACTGAAAAATATGCCCATGTCACCTTCTTCTTCAGTGGTGGTAAAGAAGAAGAATACGAAGGCGAGCAACGAATTCTAGTGCCGTCTCCTCAAGTCGCCACCTATGATTTACAGCCAGAAATGAACTCAAGACTACTTACAGACAAGCTGGTTGAAGCCATAGAAAGTCAGTCGTTTGATTTAATTGTTTGTAATTACCCGAATGGCGATATGGTCGGTCATACCGGTAAATTTGATGCGGCAGTTAAAGCCTGTGAAGCTGTCGATCGCTCAATCGGGCGAGTAATTACTGCCCTTGAAAAAGTCGGTGGTGAATGTTTAATTACCGCCGACCATGGTAATGCCGAGCAAATGGTCAACCCTACATCAGGACAAGCTCATACCGCTCATACTTGTGAACCAGTGCCGCTTATTTATGTTGGTCGCCAAGCAACGCCAGCTAGTGATGGCGCGCTTAGTGATATTTCGCCAACACTGTTATATTTAATGGGCATGGAACAACCACAAGAAATGACTGGTAAAGTGTTGATGCATTTAAACTAATACATTTGCTGTCACCTAAAGTTCGTTATCACCGATGTTGATAAAAACAACAACGTTTGCTTTTTGCTTAAGCATGGCATGTATAAGCTTTTTATCTTTGGCTGAACAAGTCACAGATAAAGAGCTGTCTCAGGTTAAAAAACAAATTGCTCAGCAAAAATCGACCATTGTCGCTGTCAGCAAAAAGCGTCGCCAACTCAATAGTCAGCTCAAAAAAGATGACTTTGCTATCGCAAAAGTGGCCAAAGCAATTAACCTCACTGAAAAACAACTGAAAGCGACAGAGCTAAAACTTAGTGAATTAGCCGCAGAAAAATTGGAACTAGAAAAGCAGAAGCAACAACAAGAGCAAGCACTTGCTTACCAGTTAAGAACTGCATACAGCACTGGTCAGCATGACTATTTAAAAATGCTGTTTAACCAAGAACAATCAGCTTTAGTTCAACGTTCAATTACCTATTACCAGTATCTTAATAAAGCTCGCATTAAGGAAATTGAGCAATTTAAAGCCACCATTACTCGCCTTCAAACTGTTGCTAAAAGCCAAGAGCAAAAACTGAGTGAACTAGAAACACTAAAAGAAGATCAAAAAAATCAAAAAATCGCCTTAGAAAAAAATAAAACACAGCGTAAGAAAACACTTCAAGCACTGCGCCAAGAGTTACTTTCTAGCAAAGAATTACTAAACAAACTTGAGCAAGAGGAAGAAAACCTAGTTGCTGCATTGCAAAAACTGGCTAATGAAAACGCACTAGCCAATAATCTTAAAGGGTTAGGTGCGCTAAAACGTCAGCTAAAGTGGCCAGTAAATGGACGAATAAAACATTCTTTTGGCACCAGAAAACAAGGTTATTTACGTTGGAAAGGCGTGTTAATGTCAGCAGATGTTGGTGCGCAAGTTAACAGTGTACATGCCGGTAAAGTGTTGTTTGCTGACTGGTTAAAAGGTTATGGCTTAGTCACGGTTATCGACCATGGCGCCGGCTACATGAGCCTTTACGGTCACAACCAAGCATTGCTAAAAAATGTCGGTGATACCGTAGAAACAGGTGAGCCAATTGCGCTAGTTGGCCAAAGTGGCGGACAAAATGAACCAGGGCTTTATTTTGAAATAAGGCATGGTGGCAAAGCCGTTAATCCGAAAATTTGGTGCAAATAAAGCATCGATTTTGTTACAAATTACTGATACTCTAACTTAATAAAAATAATAGTTTTTAAAGCCCCCGTGACTCGATTTTCTTTCATATTACTCAGTTTTTTTGCCTGTTTGGCGATTATACAACCAAGCTATGCACAGCCAGCTAAAGTCGCAATTGTTATTGATGACATTGGCTATCGCATGACTGATAAAGATGTACTGACCATCCCAGGTAATATTACTTATTCAGTACTTCCGCAAACGCCTTACGGTAAACGTATTGCTGAAATTGCTAATCATAGAAATCACGATGTCATTCTACATATTCCAATGGAGTCTAATCACGGTAAAAAGTTAGGCCCTGGCGCGCTCACCAGTGATATGGATGAAGTTGGTATTAAGGCATCACTCGCCAATGCTTATCAAGAGATGCCATTTGCTCTTGGCATTAATAATCATATGGGTAGCTATTTAACCACGCTTTCCAAGCCAATGCAGTGGACAATGCAATTTTTAAAAGAACATAATTTATTCTTTTTAGACAGTGTCACTAGCCCTAGAACAGTAGGTAGAAGTGTTGCTAATAAACTCGGGGTGCCAGCAAGAAGTCGTCATGTTTTTTTAGATAACCAATTAGATGAAGCTTATATCAGTGGACAATTTAGTCAGCTTATTGAACAAGCACAAAAGCATAAAATGGCGATAGCTATTGCTCACCCTCATCCAGAGACGGTTAAAGCCTTAACTAAGCTGATTCCAACGCTTAAAGCCAATAATATTGAATTAGTTGGCCTCTCTGAATTGTACCTTCAGCACACAGCTTCGGGCACATTAACCGCACAAACCGAATAGCCTGATCAAACAACTCGCCTAAATAAAAAGCCTAATCGTTAAGAACCTAGTCGTTAAACATTAGCCTTCTGGTATTTTATTTTCACGCATCAACTTTCTTAGGTGCCTAACGGGTATCGCATAAGTGATACCGCTAGGGTTAGTAATGGCAGCCTCTTTTGTGCCTTGCACAAAAACCTTATTAATCACTGCAACCACTTCACCATTTTCAGTATTATAAAGTGCACTACCGCTATTGCCTGGATACGCTGTGCCGTCAAGTTGATAAACCATATAAGGTTCACGTAAGCGTTTCAGCATATTTAACGACATTTCGCGAGTATCTTTTACCGGTATAACGACAGGCGTAATACTCGCAAGCATTGCTCGGTGGGTTACTGGATATAACCCTAAAATCGCACCAATCGGAAAACCGGTAAAGCCAACGTCACTCCCTTCTGGTAGAAACTCATCTGCCGCTAGCTTCATTGCTGGTAGCCGCTCTCCTTCAACTTTCAAAATAGCCAAATCATGGTAACGTGAAGAAGCAATGAGTTGTGCTTTTCTTGCTTTAGCATTTTTACCAGAGCCAACAAACACCACCATTTCTTCTAAACGCTCGCTGTCAAGCACATCTGGCACTACATGGTGATTGGTCGCCACATATTGCCCATTGCCAATAACAAAACCTGAACCTCGCAATTCATTTTGCGGTTGTGATAGTGGCGCATGCACACCGACACCAACAACAGCGGGTTTAATTTGCTTAACTAACTCCACCATATTATGAGCATGAATTTGGGCACTCAGTATCGACATCAACGCCAACAGTAAAGCCCTAAGGTAAATAGGCATATTCTTTCCTTGTAAATAAAATGTTATTGCAGTTAAGTCTGTCATTTTTACGCAACTTTTCCAACTTTAAGCCATAATAATAGAAGAATTATTGAGGCAAGCTTATGAATGGCAAAATTATTCCAATTATGGCGGGCGGTGGTACTCGACTTCCCGCACATATTGGTATTTTAAGTGCATTAGAAGATCTCGGTGTCGGCTTTGACCACATTGTCGGCGTTTCTGGAGGTAGCATTGTTGCCAGTTTATACGCTGCTGGGCTGCCAATAGAACGTATAAAAGAAATCGCCTTAGAAACAAACTACAATCAATTTCGCGAATTTTCATTGCTAAAGCTTATTCGCAGTGGCGGCTTAAGCTCGGGCGACACCTTTGAAAAGTGGGTAGATAATTTGCTAGAAGGTAAAACATTTGCCGAAATGCCATTACCACTGCATGTTGTGGCCACCGATGTACGAAGTGGCAAACCGGTAATTTTTGATCAAAAAAGTACGCCTGACATGAAAGTATCACTAGCGGTCCGCTTTTCAATGTCTATACCACTGGTATTTAGCTTCAAACCTTTTGGTAAGCATATTATGGTCGACGGAAGCATTTTGTCAGAAGATGCACTGCACAGAGACTGGGATGGCGAATCTACGCCAGTACTGTGTTTCCGACTGAGGGGCGAACAGGAGTATCAAGACTTAAAGGTTGGCGGCATCTTTCCAATATTTAATTTCGTTACACTACTTATTAGAACATTTATGACCACTATTTCTCGCGAATACATCAATGAAGCGTTTTGGCATAACACCATAATTATCAACACCGGTGATTGTTCGGCTGTCGACTTTAATTTATCAAAAGAGCAGAAAAATAAGCTGTTTGACATTGGTTACCAAACCGCGATGGATATCATTCCGATTAAAACCAAAATACAAACGTCCCCCTTTAGCCGCATACCAACAAAAACCAATCACTCTATCAGTGTATAGCACTTGTTAATTTTCAGTAAAAGTTGTCATAATAGCGTTCAATTTTGATAATAGCTGCTTGATCTGATATTAAGCTTTTTTCAGGAAGAAGAATGGCCACGTTTTTACACCAACTTATAGAGCACAGCGCGAATAACACTCCCGACGCAACCGCACTTCATTTTAAAAACACACATATCACTTATCAGCAGCTAGCGAGTCAAATAACACAAATAGCTCAAAGTTATCAGGCTATTGGTCTATCTCGTTACGACCGAGTAGGTATTTACTTACCTAAATCTATTGAAACCGTCACTAGCATATTTGCCTGTAGCAAATTCGGCGGTGTATTTGTCCCAATCAACCCAGTGCTAAAAGCCCAACAAGTTGCTCATATTGCTAACGATTGTGATGTCAAAGTGATAATCACCAACAAAGGGCGAATGAAGCCACTGCTAACCGCATTAGCACAAATGCCTGCACTTACCCACATTATCTTACTCGATGGTGATAGTGGCGATGAACAGTGTATCAATGGCATCAATATAGTGAGTTGGCCCTCTTTTATAGAACAGACAACTACGCCTGATCCTGCTTGCCAACCCCAGACCAGTGATGATATGGCAGCAATTTTATATACATCGGGTAGTACCGGGAAGCCTAAAGGTGTAGTGCTATCTCACGGCAACATGGTGTTAGGAGCAATTTCGGTTGCGACCTATTTAGAAAATACCAGTGACGATGTAATTTTAGCTGTTTTACCACTAAGTTTTGATTATGGCTTAAGTCAGCTAACAACCAGCTTTTATGTTGGTGCGTCCTGCGTGCTACTTGATTACCTGCTACCTAAAGATGTACTAAACACTATCGATAAATATCAAGTTACAGGCTTAGCCGCAGTGCCACCGCTATATTCACAACTTTGTAGTTTAAATTGGCCTGAAACTGCGGGAAAATCCGTACGCTATTTTACCAATAGTGGTGGTGCCTTAACACAAGCTAACCTTACTACGCTTCGTGAACGCATGCCTCAAGCCTTACCTTATTTAATGTATGGCTTAACCGAAGCGTTTCGTTCAACGTATTTACCACCGAGCGAAGTTGATAACCGCAAAGGCTCTATGGGCAAAGCAATACCCAATGCAGAAGTCATCGTTGTTAGACCTGACGGCACTGAATGTGATGTTGACGAAGCCGGTGAACTCGTTCACATGGGGCCATTAGTCAGCCTAGGTTATTGGAATGCACCTGAAAAAACTACCGAACGGTTTAAATTTGCGCCCAATAAACCTTCAGGGATTATGCTAAAAGAAATGGCGGTTTGGTCTGGCGATAAAGTAAAGCGTGATCAAGATGGCTTTTTGTACTTTGTTGCTCGCGCCGATGAAATGATTAAAACCTCTGGTTACCGAATTAGCCCAATGGAGGTGGAAGAGGTGCTGTACCAGCATCAAGCTGTGGCAGAAGCTGCGGTAATTGGCGCTACACACCCAGAGCTTGGACAAGCTATTGTTGCATTAGTATTGACCAATCAAGCAGAAGACACAGAACAAATCACTAAAAGCATTACTCACCACTGCCTAAAAGAACTTGCCAACTATATGGTGCCGAAAAAAGTTATCGTGTTAGAGCATATGCCACATAATGCTAATGGCAAAATCGATCGCGCTGCACTTAATCGCGACTACAAACAGTTTTTTATGGACAACCAATAATGAAAGCACAACACGATAATTTGCCCTCATTTAAAATTGCCAACGAGCAACTGATGATTGGTGATTTAACATTAGCTGAAATTGAAATGCTCGTTGGTAGAACCCCTTTTTATGCTTATGATACCGCCCTACTTAAAAACAAAGTCGTCGACTTAAAAGCACAATTACCAGCAAAAATTTCGCTTCACTATGCAATCAAAGCGAACCCTTATCCAAGCCTTGTACATTTTATGAAGCCAATGGTCGCCGGCTTTGATGTTGCATCCAAAAAAGAGATGTTACTCGCCTTACAAACGGGAATGCCTGCAAACGAAATAAGCTTTGCTGGCCCGGGTAAAACTGAGGATGATATTCGCGCCTCTATTGTTGCCGGAATTACCTTGCATGCAGAATCAATTACTGAAATAGAACGTGCTATAGATATTGGTCAACAGATCAACAAACTTCCTAATATAGCAATTCGTGTCAATCCAGCTTTCGAACTAAAAGCATCAGGTATGAAAATGGCCGGCGGTGCCAAACCATTTGGTATCGATCAAGAACTCTTACCTGAATTATTAACCAACCTAAACTACACGCAGCTCAATTTTAGGGGTTTTCATATTTTTGCTGGTTCGCAAAACCTTAATGAAGACGCCATTATCGAAATGCACCAAAAAACCTTTGCCCTTGCCGCAGATCTCGTCGAACTAACGCCAGTTAACATTGATTATATTAATATCGGTGGTGGCTTAGGCATACCTTATTTTCCTGGCGAAAAAAGGTTATCGCTTAGCAATATTTCAGATAATTTGTCACAATTAATTGAAAGCCATAAAGCACTTGCTAACATTGAAATTATTATGGAACTAGGTCGTTATCTAGTCGGTGAAGCGGGAGTTTATGTCAGTAAAGTAGTTGATATTAAAGACTCTCGTGAAACTTGCTATGTCATTTGTGACGGAGGTTTACATCACCACTTGGCCAACTCTGGTAATTTTGGTCAGGTTATCCGTAAAAACTACCCCGTTGCCATTGGCAATAAAATGTCTGATGACCAGCAGCACTATCAACAAATTTCAATCGTAGGCCCACTATGTACGCCTTTAGATATTTTGGCAGATAAGGTTAAATTACCGAAAGTCGCAATAGGTGATTATGTTGTCGTCTTTCAATCTGGCGCTTATGGAGCCAGTGCTAGCCCACAAGGCTTTTTAAGCCAACCAAGCTTAAGTGAAATATTGCTCTAAAATCAAAACGTTAAAAAAGTGTAAAATATTCAGACAAATGATGCTAAATTGATGAATTATCAAAATAACTTGTTATAGTTATTACTTAAGTTGCACTGAAGTGCATTGGTTTATGGTGAGGCTCAGCAGGTAGCAAATGGCCGAATACTCGATAGCTCAAAATTTTTCCCAATATTTTCAAATTCGTTTTGCGAATACCAAAGAACTTCGCCAAGAAGCGTTTAAAATTCGTTATGGCGTTTATGCCGCCGAATTAGGTTGGGAGCCACCGAATGACAGTGAGATGGAAACGGACGAATGTGATGATTATTCTTACCACTGTCTATTAGAGCATAAACGAACTGGAGCTTATGCTGGCTGTGTGCGTCTGGTTATCCCACCGGCGACACAACCGCAACTAAAACTACCATTTGAAGCGCACTGTCTGGACAGTGCTCGCGTTGATATTATCGATTCAACGAACTTGCCAAGAGGCAGCTTTGGTGAAATATCTCGATTAGCGGTTTTAGCTTCATTTAGACGCCGTGAAAAAGAAAAAAATCAGCCATTTGTACTAAAAGAAGTTAATCCTCAAACGATCTATTCTGAAGAAGAGCGCCGAAACTTCCCCAATATAGCAATGGGTTTATATTTAGCCGCAGTTGCGTTAGCCGATATTTGTAATCATCAAGGCATGTTTGTCATGATGGAGCCTCGATTAAATCGTCGTTTAACAAGGTTTGGTCTACCATTTATTCAATGCGGCGATGAAATGAATTACCATGGACTTCGTGCCATGTTTTATCTACAACGCTCAGGCTTTAATGCTGAGCTCAGTGAAGAGTTATTAGAGCTTTACCAAATTATTTACAATGACTTAAGGGCTCAGTTGTTTTTAGTCCCATTTGCTAACCCATCAGACAAATAAACTGGAATCACTATGAGCGATAGCTTTGATTATGATTTGGCCTTCTCTCGAAATATTGGCTGGGTAACGGAAGCCGAACAACAAATATTAAAAAATAAGCGCATCGCTATTGCTGGTTTGGGTGGCGTAGGTGGCGAGCATTTATTAACGCTAGTAAGACTTGGGATCACAAAATTTAATTTATCAGATTTTGATGAATTTGGCTGTGAAAATACTAATCGTCAGGCAGGTGCCAATACTGAAACTTACGGTGAGAAAAAGCTCGATACCATGGTAAAAATGGCGTTAGCGATCAACCCTGAGCTGGAAATAAACACCTTTCCTGAGGGTATTAGTGAAACGAATACCGATGAGTTTCTAAAAGATGTTGATTGTTACGTTGACTCATTAGATTTTTTTGCCATTGAACCGCGTAAACGCGTTTTTAGGCTGTGTGCAGAAAAAGGCATAGCTTCAACCACTGCGGCACCAATTGGTATGGGTACCGCATTTTTAAATTTTCTACCTGGTGGCATGACCTTCGAAGAGTACTTTAGGTTAGAAGGATATAGTGAAAATGAGCAATACTTACGCTTTTTTTTAGGGTTAACGCCCGCAGCGCTTCAGCAAGCTTATCTAGTTGACCAGAGTAAGTTGGACTTAGCGAATAAAAAGGGCCCTTCAACCATTATTGGCTGCAAATTAGCAGCAGGCGTTGCCGCCACTAATGTCGCCAAGATATTGCTAAATCGAGGTGAAGTAATCGCCATTCCATACGGCATGCACTTTGATGCTTACACCAATCAATTTAAGAAAACCTGGCGACCTGGTGGAAACAACAATCTATTTCAACGATTAGCCTTTAATATTGCCAAGAAAAAAATGGGAATTTAGTAGATGTTAGATCAAGCTATGCAACAACAACTTATCGATGCTGCTATATATGCCCCATCTGCTGATAATAGTCAGCCTTTTCAAGTTCGCTGGAATCTAGACCAAAGCTTATCATTATTTATAGATCCAACTCGCTCAGGCAAAGCTTCCGATAATAGGTTTGTACTTGCAGATATTGCATTGGGTTGCGTAATTGAAAACGTAATTATTACTGCTCATTCGAATCAGTTAGCGACCCACGTAACCTTTTTCCCAGATGAGCAAAGTGAATACCACGTCTGCGATATAACATTTACGCCCTCAGAAGAAGATGCGCCAGAAGATACATTATTGGCTCAACATATAAAAAACAGGGCCACAGACCGACGTTTTCCATTTAAAGGCGAATTAGATGCTAACACGATATCCGCTTTAGAAAATTCTGGTTCCAATTACCACTGTCACGTTCAGTGGTTTAACGATAAAACCAGCAAACGCCAAGCTCTGCCTGTCATTCAACAGGCAGAAAGTATTCGCTTCAAAAGTCCTACACTGCATCAAGAGCTCTTTTCAACGGTTCATTTCGGTAACCCGAAAAGTGACGAAGGCATGCCCATAGAAGTATTGGCGATAGAAAAGCCAGCACAACCTATGTTTAAGTTAATGAAGAAATGGTCAGTAATGAACGCATTTAACAAGGTAGGCGCTTATAAAATGTTAGGGCTTAGGTCGGTAAAATTACCTATTATGTTGTCACCGTCATTAGCCTTAATCACCATCAGTGATAATTCTCGCCAAGCGGTAATTAATGGCGGACGAGCCTTACAGCGATTCTGGCTACAAGCCACAGCGCAAGGTTTGTCTGTTCAACCTTATGCCGCACCTGGGATATTTTCATTGGGCTTTGTAAAGTGCGAACCCGAGTTTAATAATCAACTTAACGAAGTCGCAAAGAAAATGACAAGCATTGTCGACGGAGAAGGCTACGGTTTAATGTTTTTACGATTAGGTTTTCAAAAGCCTTTAGTACACCGCAGTAATAGACGTGCTGCAGATAGTTTTAAATTTGACAATAATCCGTAATAATTATTTTGTTTGTTTACCGCTAGATAAGTCTATTGCTAGCAGTTAATTTCGGTACAGATTACAATCATAAAATTTAATCGAAAAAAACACCGTACAGTATTACTGTACGGTGCTCCTTAGCTTGAATGTATACGCGCTTATCCCTAGCGAGTCTTAATGCTACGAACTAAGCTGAACGCTTAATTCGTGCTAAACCAAGTAATGTTAAGCCAAATAATGCGATAGTTGACGGCTCAGGCACTTTGTTACCTTGAATATCAGCGTCATCAGTAAAGTCATATGCTGTTACACGTTGCTCTTCAGAATTCAAGATACCTAATAAAGTACCAGATCCAGTAAAGTCAATTTTTCCATCTACCGCACCGATTCCACCAGCAGCTAAAAAGTTTGCATTAACTTTGTTAAATTCACCTAATGTATGAGAAGCAATTAAGCTTAAATTATAATTAAATGAACCTAGTGCGCTAGCTTCGCCAAACGATGCTCCTGCGCTCGTATCATCAGGAGACGAAAATGCTAGCCAACCTTCATCACCATCTAAACCTGTAAAGCCTAATTCAGCGGCTAGAGTACCGTCTAATACCGATGCTTCACATGCACCGTCTGGCAATATTTCAGCAGCTTCATCACACGATGCGCCTTTAATATTCACGTTATCAACGCTATCTGTAAACATCGCAACCATTGTGCCAGCATTAAAACCGAAATCCACTGCAAAGCTAGCAGACGGCCCAAAAGTAAAATTAAACAATCCAGGAATACCCGCGCTAAACTTGCCAGTCACTTCTGTCTCAAAAATTGCAGACAAATGCTCGTTAGCAATACCATCTAATAAATACTCATCCCCACCAGAGGTAAGTTTTGGCCACTCAATAATACCACGCAGTTTATCACCTACACTTAGTACACCATCACCGTCTACATCGATGTGGTATTCACCACTATCATCTTCTAAAAGAAAATCACCTGTAGCACTCATAATTGATGAAACCGAAGCAGCGTTAGCTAAGTTAGCAAAGCCACCAAGCATTAACAATGCAGTCCCTGTTAATAATTTACGTTTAAAATTCATCTTCTTTATCCTCGTTAGCGCAACTTAAAGTTTTCCTTGAAACTCTAATCACATTCAATCCTGTTGATATAAAAGCATGAACAATGCCAGAAAACATAAACCACTGTTTTTGTTATAAATAATCAAATCTTTTAATTATAAACATTGAAGAACTGTAAAAATTGTAGACACCTTTTTAACCAGATTTTTTAAGTGAATTTTGATAGTCATTGACGATTTCTTTATCATTAGGTTTTAATTTAGCGGCCAACTTCAACAGCTCCAGTCCTCGCTCGATTTTCCCTTGTGCGATATACACTTTACCGGCAGTATTCATAATATAAGGGTTGTTTTTTGCCAAGGTCAGCGCTTTTTCTGCATGATTAAATGCTTTATCGTATTGCCCTTGGTCAAAGTACAATGTCGCCAAATTATTTAAAATAACGTAATTATCGGCATCAATTTTCAACAAGTATTCATATTGGTCTATTGCGTTATTCGGTGCAGTTATCATTTGTACTTCAGCTAATAAAAACCTAGCTTTATTATCTTTAGGAAATTGCTCTAAGTATGCACTTAATACAGCTTCTGCTTCTTTAATTTTTCCTACTTTTAAGTAACTTTGTTCAAGCAACATTACTGCAATGCCACTTGGATTTTTTTGGTAACTGCCTTTTAAAAAAGGAATGGCTTGATCAAACATCTTTTTAGCATAGTAAACTTTTCCTTGTGCCAATTGCATACTAGAAGACTCTTTAGTCTCTGATGCTAATTCATTTAACTTTGTTTGTGCCTTTTCAAAATCAAATTGCTCTATCAAAATATTTATTTCTAGTGCCTTAAATATTTCATTATTCGGTTCAATGGTTAAAAAATCAGTAATTGAATCTAGCGCAGTTTGATAGGATTTCGATTCATTTAATAAATGTACGTATCGAAATCTTGCAAGAGTATTCTCAGGTTGTTGTTTTACCCAATCGGAAAATAAATTCCTGGCTTCATCTGACCGCTCTAGTTCTAAATAACTATTGCCAAGTCGCAACCAAAATTCACTAGATTGACGATACACGTCATCTATGCGTTCTGACGTTAATAACGCTACCACATTAGCATATTGCCCTTGCTCATAAAGCGCTTGGGAATATAAGGTTAAGTAAGCCGGATCATTTACATTATTTTCATAACTTTGTTTTAGCTTACTTAGTGCTACTCCTGTATTGCCTTCAGTTGTAAGAATTCGATACAAAGTAGACAGGCCAATAATATGATCAGGACTGGCAGACATTAATCTGTTGATAAAGTTTTTCGCTTGCTGTACCTCACCATCTTCTAGGGCTTGATTAGCGAAGAATATAAGCGATGCAGGATTATTAGGTTTAATTTGTTCTGCTTTTTTATAGGCTTGTGCTGCTTGCTCAAGTTTGCCTTGTTTTTGGTAAACCTGTGCTTCAAGGTTATAGCCAGTTACTGACTCAGGATTAGAAGCCTTCCATTGTTCTATACTTTCAAGCGCTCGATCATATTCATTGTTTTTAAGCAATGCCGCTATATAAACCAATTGATAGCGAATTAAGCTCGTATCTAACTGTTTATCACTACCTTCGGCGCCTGTTGCCCCCTCTATATTAACGGCTTGCTCAAGTATATCTAAGCCGGCTTCATCGCCCTCTTTAAGCATTAGAATACCTCTTTGCGCTTTAATCTTGGCATTTTTCGGCGCTAGTGCTTCTGCTTTTTCCAATACTTTAAGCGCTGATGGAATATCGCCTAATCCAATGATTTGATCACCCGCCAACTCCAAAAGTAACGCATTATCTGTTCCGGAAAGTTGGTTTAGGGTGTCAATTGCTGCATCTGTATAGCCAAGCTCCAAACGAACTATTGCAAGCACCTTTTTGACTGGATGGCCATTGCCAATATATTGCTCTATGGGCCTTAAATGAGTGTACGCTTGTTCAATATCTTTAAGTTGATAAGCACTCAAACCTGCAATCATTTTTGCAATTAAAAATTGGCTACCTGCTTGTGCTGCTTGCTCTGCATATTGTTTAGCTTGTTGATAATTCTTTTTATTGTATTCGATAAGTGCTTTGTATTGTTCTGCTAACGGGGCATTCTTAACTTTGCTTAAAAGCCAGTCGACTTCCTTTTCAGCGGCATCATAGTTACCGCTTTTTAATAAGCTACTAATTTGAAAATACTTAACATAGAAGGCTCTTGGCTTTTTCTGTACATATTGACGAAATGTTTCTGCAGCCTCTTGATATTGTTCCAAGCCAAATTGTAAGTTTCCTTTTAGCAGCAAGGCTTCATCAAGCTCGCCATGTTGCTGATTTAGTTTATCAATAATGCTAAGCGCTTCTATGTAGTTACTTTTGGTTTGTGCCAAATACGCTTTGGCCATTTGGCCATAGATGGCATTTTCATTAATCGAAATTGCCTGACTAAAGTAGTCTTGACCTTGACTGATATTGCCATTTTGCGTCGCGGCGACACCGGCATATACCAGTAGCAACATGTATTCTTCATCAGATGCAGAAGAACCCTCATCTAGCAACTGGAAAACTTCATCATATTTTGACAGTTTTAATTTTGTAAAACTGAGTTCATCAGCCAAATAGTCAGTAGCACCTAATTGTATGGCTTTTTCGAGTTCTTTTTCTGCGGCAATATAATTCGCCTGCTCAATATATGCTTTGCCTAATAAGCCTCTTAACTGTGGAGCAGTTGGCGCTTCTACCACCCCATTTTTCAATTCAATAATGGCTTCATTGAATTCTCCTTGGGACATTAATTGCTCGGCATCCATTAAGTATTCTTGCGTTGACTTTGATGGACTGCAGCCAGATGCAAGTAAGGCAATTGAGACTGCTGTTGATACGAGCGTTAGCTTTTTCATTATTAAATCCTTCTAATTTCTATAGCTTCTGAGCCAATTCATTTATTTTTTGCTGTTGTTCAGGTCGAGGTGATTGAATCGCTTCTATCACCTTACTGGCTTCATTTTTACGTTGATTTGCCAACAGAATTTCTGCGTAATTTAACGCGACATCAATATCTTTACCAGAAGACAGCTCATACGCTTTTTTAGCGTTTACTAATGCAGTTCTTGCATCGCCTGCCAGCAATAAAATTTTCGCATAAGTATCTAACACACTAGGCTGTTCAGGTGTTAGCGCAATGGCTTGCTCTGCAAGCGTTTTTGCTTGATTTATTTGCCCTGCTTCCATATTTAGCCAAGCCGCATTGTTGATAGCAACAACGTTATTCGGTTGTTGCTCTACCATATATTGGTAAGTAGATAAGGCTTGCGCTTGATCACCTTGCTCTAAATATAGGCTACCTAACAACGAGTTAACATCACTGTAATAGCCATTTTTTAGATTAAAATCACTCAATAGAGCGATAGCATCTGACGCTTTTTGTTGTTTCATTAGGCTAGCCGCTAAAAGCATGACAGTTCTGGCACTAGGTTTTACCTGATAAAGTGGCCGCAAATGAGATTCCGCAAGCGCATAATCGTTCTCTAATAAGGCTAATCGGCCATAGAGCGCATGCCTGCCTGGCAAGTTTTGAATTTCCGGCGCAATTGATGTCAGCATGGCTTTAGCGCCGACAACATCCCTCATATTTATTAACGTTTCAGTTTTAATAATTTTTAACATTAAGTGGTCGTTATGCTTTTCTAGGCCACTATTTATTGTTCTTAACGCGTTATCAAAGTCTTTTTTCAGGCTATAAACTTCTGATAAGTAAATGTATGGCTCAACATGATATGGATTGATTTTTCGCCAGTCATTCAAGGTAGTTTGTAGCAAGTTGATATTATTATTTGCTCGATAAGCATTGATTTTTAATTGCCAGTAAAACTTCGGCGTCTTATTGTCTGGAGTTATACCGTTAAGTAAATTAAGTGCAGCATCAACTTGTGACTTATTCATTAAAGCTTCAGCGTAAATCAACTTAATGGCTTGATTATCGGGTTCTTTAGCAACTTTTTGCTCAACTTCACTAAGCGCTTTTCCCGTTTCATCGAGCTGTAAATATGCCCGCGTAACTTTTAAATTATCTGGGGCTTGTGCCTTAGCTTGATTAATAAGCGCCATTGCTTGCGGTTTATCACCTGTAACCATAGCAATTTGTGCTAACTGCATTAATGCATAAACATTTTGTTCTAAGGCGACACTTTGCTCTAACAATGCCTTGGCTTGCTGATATTGACCTTGTTTTAATGCAATAGCGGCAGATAAATTCAAACCATCCGCTTTTTCAGGGTATTTAGTTTGCCATTTATCAGCAATCGCCTGCGCTTTAGCATAATCACCGTCGTTAACGGCAATGTAAGCTATAGCAAGCTCTGCTTTTGCTAATTCTGGGTCCAATGCTACTGCTTTTTCTAGACTTGCCAATGCTTTATCATCGTTCAGCATCATTTTAAGCATGCCATCTTTAAGCAACTGTTGGGCAGAACTTTCATCGACGTTCACCGTAGAAATTAGCTTTTTCGCTTCGTCTTTAGCGCCTGCTTTTAATAGTTTGTAGCTAAGTGCAGAGTAAAAGTCAGATTGCTCGCTAGAGTTTTCACCGTCCCCTAACGTCTCAGTAACATTGTCAATTACACCTAGTTCAAGTTGGCTAACTACCAACATTTTCCGAGCAAAATGATCTTCAGGTAAGTACTGTACTAGGGGCTCCAAATACAATAAAACCTGCTCATGTTTACTTAAATAGAATGCGCTAACACCGGCGACAAGCCGAATATTGGCTTGATTAAAATTGTTGTTGATAGCCAATTCCGCATGACGATTAGCGGCTTCATAATCAGCAGCCTGAATACGTACCATTGCTTTAATGTAGTTAGCAAGCGGCTGATTCGGTAAAACCGCTAGAATGATATCCGCATGTTGTTCAGCTTCATCAAATCGCTCGGCCTTTAATAAGACATTTGCCAATAAAAGCTCTGCTGAGCGCTGTTGTGGCTGCAAAGTCAAATATTGCTTAAATTGTTCTGCAGCCAAGGGGAAATCTTCATTGATAGCTGCAATATTGCCTAACAATAATACCGTTTCTGGTTGCTCAGGAATTAATGTTAAACCTTGTGAAGCTAGTTTCTGTGCTTGCTCTATACGCTGTTCAGCTAACTGGTTAAAGGCATCTGCCAGCACGGTATAGCCATGGCCACCGTTAATCTCGCGCATTTGAGTTAAAACTTCTGCTGCTTGTTTATTATGGCTTTGTCTTAACTGAGCCAATGTTTTGAAAAACTTAACTGCTAATTTAGCGTCATTAGTTAGCTCTTTATCATTAAGATCTGAAATTGCGACATAGTCTTCTGCGAGCAAGTAGGCTCTTGCCAACAGCGGTAGCGTTTGATTAGCATCATATTTGGCCCCTCGGGCTTTTTCTAGCTCTTTTACCGCATTTAGTCCATTGCCCTGCGATAAATATAATTGACCAAGTAAAAAGCGCGCTTCACCATTTGTTGGCTCTACTTTAATGGCATTTTTAAGGGCGATTATCGATGCATTGTTTTGGCTACTGGCTAAGCTCGTTTTCGCTTGTGTGATATATTCAGCAGCACTTTCCTGCTGACCACACCCAGTTTGCAGCAAAGTTGCTGACGATATAATTAATGCTAATGCGGTACGTTTATACATATTTTTATTCCCTGTACTTCATTAATTGACTGTTAATTTACCAAGTTAATGACAAAAAAGTTAAATGACAAAAAAGCCCATCAATGATGAGCTTTTTTTATTCTATGCGCGCGTATTCAACCAAGGTGAATTTAACGTTAATTCGCGATAACACTTATGGTCGGTCACTAAAATTAACGCATCTGCCCAGTTGTCCAAATCCTCTATATTTTCTTCGCGAGGACAATCCCAGCTAGGCACAAAAGGATCATGGTAACGCACTTCTATGCCGGCCTTTTTGAAATATTCCAAAATCGGTTCAGCGGGTGTTTCGCGACAATCATCAACATCGGCTTTGTAAGCAACCCCTAAAATTCCCACTTTTGTTTGACCTGGCGCTAATAAATCTAACGTTTGTTGCGCGACAATTGCAGGTCGCTGATCATTAATTTTTCGTGCCATGCGGACAAATTCACCGGCATTAGTGCTTTCTACTAAAAACCATGGATCAATTGGAATGCAATGACCACCAACACCAGGCCCCGGATTTAATACATTGACGCGAGGGTGGCGATTAGCCAAACGGATAACTTCATGCACATCAACCTTAAGTTCTTGGCAAATTTCTGCCAACTCATTGGCAAAAGCAATGCCGACATCGCGCGAAGTATTTTCCACTAACTTAATGCATTCAGCGGTTGTCAGATCCGTTAAGAACACTTCACCTTTAACAAAGCTTTGGTAAATTGCTTTAACTTTATTCTGCGCTACAGAATTACTCGCGCCAATAATGCGATCATTATTCACCAACTCGTGTAATGTTTGCCCTGGAATTGCGCGCTCAGGACAATGCACAACATCAATGGCTAAACCTGCCGCTTTAAATTTCTCAGCAACGGCTAGGCTCGTTTGTGGTGAAATAGTTGACTCGACTATTACGGTTTGGCCATCTTTTGCCACCTTGATAATGGCATCAACCGCGCTAAATACATATGAACGATCACAGGCGTTATTGGCATGTGGCGTAGGTACCGCAACTAAATAAGTATCACTAGATACCATTTCTGTAGACGCTGTTAAAAAGCCTTGCGAGACAACTTTTGTAATGAGCTCTGGCAAGCCGACTTCATCAAACGGACATTCAGCATTGTTAATAGCAGCAACTTTAGCTGCATTTAAGTCTATACCTGTCACTTGATAGCCAGCTTCTGCTAATAAACAAGCAATCGGTAAGCCCATATAGCCCATTCCAACAACAGTTATTGTTTCATTTTTTGCGCCAATTGCAGTATCAGCTACTTGTTCAACACCTTGGCAAATATCAATAATACGCTCAGCAACATGGCCATCACCAAATGGGTTTTCCCATGTGACTTTTTCCGCTGATAACCATTTGTCTGCTGCTGCTAAAGCCTTGTCTGCATCTCTGCCAACCAAAACATTAGCGCCTACTTCAATCGATTCTGGTCGTTCAGTATTTTCACGTAAGGTAATACACGGCACACCCAATAAACAGGCCTCTTCTTGTATGCCACCAGAGTCAGTCAAAATTAACTGAGCATTTTTTTGTAACTGAATAAAGTCAAGATAACCGATAGGCGGGCTTAACTTTAAGTATTCGGGAACAACCATGCCAAACTCAGCTAGTTTCGCTTTGGTTCTAGGGTGAATAGGCCAAACAATTGGCTGAGAATATTTGGCATGTAACTTATCAAACAAAGCTAACAATTCTGCTAAATGCGCAGGAATATCAACATTAGACGCTCGATGTGCAGTCACTAAGAAGTAATGACCGGCTTCTACCCCGACATCAGCTAAAATGGTACTTTTATCTGATGCAATTTCTAAATGCTGAAACAGTGAATCGGATACTGTATTACCCACAGTATGGATCTTGTCCGAGTCAATGCCTTCGCTTTTCAAAATACGTTCTTGATTAGGGCCTACGGCAAATAAAAACTCACTCATGTGATCCGTTAAGATACGATTAGTTTCTTCCGGCATCATGCGGTCATAACTGCGCAAACCAGCTTCGATATGGCCTACTTTAATATTTAATTTTGAAGCCGCTAATGCACCAGCTAATACCGTATTAGTATCACCTTGCACGAGAACAATGTCTGGTTTTTCATCAACTAAAATAGGCTCCATTTTAATTAAAATATTACCGGTTTGATTACTATGTAATCCAGAGCCTACGCCAAGGTTATAATGAGGTGAAGGCAGCTCTAACTCTTTGAAGAAAATACTGTCCATTTCTTCAGAGTAATGTTGATTTGAATGGATAATAAAATAGGGAATGTTGCGCTTTTCACACTCACGCATTACTGGCGCCATTTTGATAATTTCTGGGCGCGTTCCCACAATAATCCCAATTTTCATTTAATGTTCCTTTAAAATTGCTTTGCTAGGCAAATAACTGGTTATTGTACAGAGGCTGACTCGGATATTCATTAGTCTTGTAGCAATAAATCGATCACTTCTTGGGTTTTTTGCTGCATTAAATGTTGATTGCCTCGAGATTCAACATTTAAACGGACAACGGGTTCGGTATTACTGGAGCGTAAGTTAAATCGCCAATCAGCAAATTCCATGCTGATGCCATCAACTTCCTCAATTAATAAAGCACTGGCAGCATAACTTGACTTTACTCGAGTAATTGCCGCTGCCGGCTCAGCTAATTTGTAATTAATTTCACCTGACGACGGATAAAACTGAATTCGTTCTTTAACCAATTCAGAGAGTGGCTTGCCTTTTAAACCAATAAGCTCAGCAACCAACAACCATGGGATCATGCCACTATCACAATAGAAAAAATCACGAAAATAGTGGTGAGCACTCATTTCTCCACCATAAATGGCATTTTCTTTACGCATACGCTCTTTGATAAAAGCATGTCCGGTTTTACTTTGAATGGCTGTGCCACCCGCATTTTTTACTATATCAATAGTATTCCAGGTTAATCTTGGATCATGAATGATGCGCTCATTGGAACTTTTCGCTAAAAAATTTTCCGCCAGCAAGCCAACAATATAGTAACCTTCGATAAACGCTCCCTGTTCATCAAATAAGAAACAGCGATCGAAATCGCCATCCCAGGCAATACCAAAATCGGCATTATGAGCGATAACCGCATCACGCGTAGCACTTCTATTTTCTGGCAATAATGGATTAGGAATGCCGTGAGGAAATGTGCCGTCTGGTTCATGATGAACTTTGATAAATTTAACCGGTGTTTGCGCTGCCTGGAACATTTGTTCAATCGCATCAAGTGCAGGACCAGCAGCGCCATTACCAGCATTAACAACTATGGTTAACGGCTTAAGATTGGCTAAATCAATATAACCCAAAATGTGCTTTGTATAAGCGTGGCTAATATCTCGCTGAGTTATCTGACCTTTTAACTCTACTTCAGCAAACTGATTTTGTTCTGCCAAGCGCTGAATATCCCTAAGACCAGTATCACCACTTATCGGTTTGCTTTGCTCACGCACGAGCTTCATGCCATTGTAATCTATCGGGTTATGGCTAGCGGTTACACAAATACCCCCATCACATGCTAAATGACTTGTGGCAAAGTAAATGTGCTCTGTTCCGCACAAGCCGATGTCGATAACATTGCTGCCGCCGTCAATTAAACCTCGAGCGAGTGCTTGCTTTAATGATTCACTAGTTAGACGTACATCGCCGCCGACCACCACTGTTTTCGGTTGTTCAAATTCTGCAAATGCTCGACCAATCCGGTAAGCAATATCCTCATTGAGTTCATCACCTAACTTACCGCGAATATCGTAGGCTTTAAAGCAAGTTAACGTGGCCATTACCGATTTTCCTCAGCCCGACCATAGCGATCTTCAAAACGCACAATATCGTCTTCGCCTAAATAACTACCTGATTGCACTTCAATCATTTCTAACGGCAATTTGCCTGGGTTTTCTAACGCATGAACAGCACCAATGGGAATATAGCTAGATTCATTTTCAGTCATTAAAAAGGTGTCGTCATTAATAGTAACTTTTGCCGTACCGGAAACGACAATCCAGTGCTCTGCACGATGATGATGCATTTGTACCGAAAGCTTAGCGCCGGGTTTTACTACAATACGTTTAACTTGGAAACGTTCGCCCATATCGATGGAGTCATAACTGCCCCAAGGGCGATATACCTGGCGATGATTTTCGATTTCACTGCGTTTGGCTTGTTGTAATTGCTCTACAATTTTCTTTACTTCCTGCACTTGTGATTTATCCGCCACCATTACTGCATCTGGGGTGTCAATAACCACTAAATTGTCAACGCCAACGGTCGCAATGAGTTTGTTTTCACTGTGTAAGTAGCTATTGGTAGTATCATGAGTTAGCACATCGCCTTTACATACATTGCCTTGCTCGTCGTGGGGGCAGACTTCCCAAAGCGCGCTGTAAGAGCCAACATCACTCCAACCGGCATCAAGCGGTACAACAACGGCAGCAGCAGTTTTTTCCATAACAGCGTAATCGATTGACTCACTTGGACATGCTTCAAACGCGGATTTATCAGGGCGGGTAAAATCTAAATCTTCCGTGACATTAGCCATTGCTTGCTGACAATGTTGATAAATATCTGGGCGAAATTGTTTAAGCTCATCTAAATAACACTGGGCCTTAAACATAAACATGCCACTGTTCCACAGATAGGCTTTCGAGTCTAAATATTGCTGTGCCGTTGCTAAATCTGGTTTTTCAACAAATGAGTCAACACCAAAAACACCATCGTGCTGCTTGTCTTGAAATTTAATATAACCATAACCTGTTTCTGGTTTTGTCGGCACAATGCCAAAAGTGACCAGTTTATTTTGCTTGGCAGCACGCTCGGCGACATCAATCGCTTGATGGAAGGCATGAATGTCTTGAATAACATGATCGGCCGCTAAGACTAGTAATATTGCATTAGGGTCGTTTATTAGTGCTTTAAAGGCTGCTAACGCTACGGCGGGCGCGGTATTTTTTCCGGTAGGCTCTAGTAAAATATCTAAAGTTTGAAATAGGCCATTCACTTGCTCTGCCACGGTAAAACGGTGCTGCTCATTACAAACAAATAACGGATTTTGACAGTTTGCAGGTAGGCGATTGACCGTATCTTGCAACATCGAGCTATTATTCACCAAACCAATAAATTGTTTCGGAAATAGGCTTCGCGAAAGTGGCCAAAGTCGTGTACCACTGCCTCCGCACATAATGGTTGGGTAAATATTTTTCACGCCCATTAGTTCATCCTTTTGCTTGAATATTACCTTAGTGGTGATTAACCGTTGATCTGCAAATTATATTTTTCTATTAAGCTGTACAGGGTAGGTCGAGTAATCCCCAACAAAGCTGCGGTTTTTGACATATTACCTTCGGTTAAGGCATAGGCCTTTTGAATAGCGTTAGTTTCTGCTTGTTCACGTACTGTTCGTAAATTTAACGATAACTCTGCCGATTCATCAGTGCTGTTAATTAACCCTAAATCAAGTGCCGTCACTTGATTATTAATTGCCATGATCACAGATGATTTCACTTTATTTTGTAGCTCTCGAATATTACCAGGCCAACGATGCTGTTTCAGCGCTTGTAGTGCATCATCAGCAAAGTTTTTAATATTTCGCTTGTAGTCTTTCGCGTATTGCTGCAAGAAAAATTGCGCTAAGATCAAAACGTCTTCTTCACGCTCTCGAAGTGGTGGAATATCTAAAGTGATTTCACTAATACGGTAAAACAAATCTTCCCTAAATTCCTTATTGGCCACCATATCTTGCAGGTTTTGGTTGGTTGCACAAACCACCCGGACATCGACTGGAATTTCTTGACGACCACCGATACGCTCAATAACTTTTTCTTGCAAGAAACGCAATAATTTCGCTTGTAAGTTAAATGGCATATCACCGATTTCATCGAGGAATAAGGTGCCGCCCTGTGCGCATTCAATTTTACCTTTAGTGGTTTTATGTGCCCCGGTAAAAGCTCCTTTTTCAAAACCAAAAAGTTCACTCTCTAACAAGGTTTCGGGGATTGATGCACAGTTAATCGCGATAAATGGTTTTTTAGCGCGGTCGCTCACCGTGTGAATTGCTTTAGCGGTAACCTCTTTGCCGGTGCCGCTTTCACCTAGTAATAATACTGAGATTTCTGTAGGGGCGATACGATGGATCATCTCTCGCATTCGATCAATGGTTGCACTACTGCCAATAATCCCAGTTTCTACTCCGGCAAAAGACTTCATCGCTCGGTTATCTTTTTCTAAACGTGCTAATGCCGAGGCTCTTGAAACTATAACGTTAATAACATCCGACTCAATCGGCTTTTGATAAAAATCGTAAGCGCCAAGCTCAATTGCCTTTAAAGCGACTTGATGATCATCATTTCCCGTTATAACAATTACTTTGGTATTGGGGGCAATGGTCAAAATTTCTTGTAAAGTTGCTAAACCTTCTGAGGCGTTGGCTGGATCAGGCGGCAAACCTAAATCAAGGGTCACAATACTCGGTTCAAAACGGCGCACCGCAGCAATTGCACTTTCACGATTGTCGGCTAACACAACGTCATAGTCCGACAAACTCCATTTCAATTGTTTTTGAATACCTAAATCATCATCAACGATTAATAACTTATCCATAAATTAGTTCTTGCCTTTTTTATTGTTGATATGGAATTGAAAGTGTAAAGGTAGTTCCTTCGTGTTCAGCACTAACAACGTCGATAGTGCCCTGATGTGTTTCAACAAACTGCTTCGCTTCAAACGCACCAATCCCCATGCCAGCATTACCTTTTGTCGAGTCAAATGGCTTAAACAAGCGATTTTTAATAAAAGATTCGCTCATACCACAGCCATTGTCTCGAATAATAATGAGAATGCGACTATCTGTTTGGGTAACCTCTAATTCGACAACATCATTTTCATTTGACGCTTCTTGTGCATTTTGCACAAGATGATTCAGCACCGAAATTAACTCATCATTTACATATGCTGTTAATTCTCCATCAATTTTTGCCTTAACACTAGGTTTATTTATATTTCTCTGGTTTACCACTTTATCAATGGCTTGCGCTATCTTTATGCGTTTTTGAGGGATATGTTCAGCCTGATTTTTATTTCTAAGCTGCGTCAACACTTTTTCTAATCGCTCAGTGGCCGAGAGCACTGTTTCAAAAACATCATCGATAAACGCTGGGTTATCTCGATGTTTAGTTGCATTGTTATTAATTAACGCCAATTGAGCCTGCACATTTTTTAAATCATGTACTAAAAAAGCGGACATGCGATGAAATGCTTCAAATTGCTTAGATTCGGCTAATTTATTATTGGCTTCGCTTAAAGATAGGTAATTAGTTAATTGCTTAGTAATGGCAAAGAGTAAATCTCTATCTTCCCAGTTTAACAGCGACTTATCATTACCTCGTGATAATAAAAACAGGCCATAAAGCTGCTGTTCGCTGGAAAAAATTGGAATCACAGTATCAATTTTATTTTGTTCAAAAAATGATAAGTTTAACGAAAGCTCTGGATAGCTACTTTCAACATAAATATATTCCCGAACATCAATAATCCACGCATTTTTCTGACAAAAATCATTAATACTAGCTAACGACGTTTGATCCAGCTCAGCAATTTCGACATGTTTTTCTATTAACAACTTAAATTGACCATCTGCCATTTTCTTCAGCAGCGCGCCGCGCTGAATATTCATGGTTGAGCACATAATATCAATCGCCGTACGATAGCTATCTTGGCCTTTACTAGATGCTATTTGGTCAATTGATTTTAGCCACTCAATTCGATAATCATATTTGTTCGCAAAAAAATGTTTAGTGATAAACACTTTAACTTCTCGGCGTAATTTCTCGGTAAGTAGCAATGCTGCTAATACGGTAATTCCCAACACCGCAAAAGTAATACTAAGCACATTTCCCCATTGACCACCTAATAGCTTTAAAGCGTAGCCAGCAAATGCCAACATTAATAGGTAGCCTCCTGATATCAGAAGCATAGAGCTGTAAAAAACAACGTCACGAGAAACAAAGACATCAACAGACCAATCTTTTAGACGCCGGGCACTAATCAAGAAAAACGGCATGCTAACGGCAATGACATAACCTCTGGCAAACCAAAAGTCGAAATCTAACTGATCTAACATTGT
This sequence comes from Colwellia sp. MEBiC06753, assembly GCF_053470325.1. Classification (NCBI taxonomy): domain Bacteria; kingdom Pseudomonadati; phylum Pseudomonadota; class Gammaproteobacteria; order Alteromonadales; family Colwelliaceae; genus Colwellia; species Colwellia sp. MEBiC06753. The sequence goes on from NZ_JBQMTM010000009.1 coordinate 112,165, forward strand.
TGCTTGGGCAAAAATAATAAAGTCCACCACACTTACCATACCTAGCGCAATTACCAGCGGCCACAAAGCCCACTTAACTTGTACATTAGAATTTCGGTAAAGTTGCTCCAATAAGATAATGATGGCTAAGTTAAGTGATAGAAATAATAAAAATATATAGTGACTACCTTGTGCGGCATAAAAAGATAGCCACCAACAACCTGCTGAAAAACCAATAGTTGCTACAGCGTATTGATAAAATGACTTGCTGCGAATGATTTGTGAAAACAAAGTGAAGCCACTATGCGCGACAGTTAATAGCAAAACAAAACTTAAAAGTTTTATATTTTCAACTACTAATACTAGTTTTAGCGAATGACTTTCAAAAATTTGCCAAGTGCTTAACAAGCTACTAAACACAGTTAAACTAGCACTTACTATGATCAAGGTGGCGATCAGTGACTTCTTACGAATCACAAGTAAAAGTAACAAAAATACAAAATACGTAGCTGCGGCTAAGGCATATCCTGTTATGCCAACTAAATTCATGAAACTTCTCTTTATTGAACAATTGATCTTATAATTATGAACACGCACGCTAATTGCAAGTGTTGATGTATTTTACATATTGCGGTTAAGACTGCATGCTAAAGCTTTCAACTCTCTGCTACATAAAGCTTTTTAAATTAGGCGTGATTTTTGCTTTAACTAAAGTAATTAGCGATATTACTCGATTGATGTGTAAACATTTTCGACAGTTGCAATGATTGTAACGCAGTTAGGAATGATGGAAATGACAGAACTAGATAAGTCTAAAGAAATAACAAATACTCCAAGCAAATCACGCAGAAGCTTTTTAATTAAAAGCGCAATGGTGCCGCCTGTTATTTCTACAGTAGCTAGCAAACCTGTCTGGGGCACGGGAATTTGTGCGTTGTCTGGTTCTCTTTCAGGCAATATGTCGAATCATGGTGATCAATATGATTGTGAAGGCCCTAAAGGTCGTTCTCCTGGCTACTGGTGTCAATGGATTAAAGCGACTTTTTGTCCACCCAAAAAATTAGGTTTCAAGATCCTTTACAATTGGAGTGAAGCGGGCGCTTGGCCAACTACTTCATTTTCGCTTATCTTTGGCTCTGCTCCTTCAAGCGGTGCTCCCGACTCTTTAGGGGGCGTCATGATGCTTGGTGATTACAATCAAGGGTCTACTCCTTTTGAAAGACATGTAGTGGCGGCTTATTTATCATCCAAACATTCTTTGATGGCAAGTGAAGTACCCTACACAACCACTCAGGTAATTGATGCTTATCAAAAAGTAATGGCAAACCCTGGAACTCAACAAGCCTCTGATATAATAGATATTTTTGATGCGTTATTTACAAATCATATTGATGGTTCAGTCTACGATACGCAAATCTCAGTTACTGCAGATGACATGAAAGCATTGAAATTGATTACCAATGAAGCGGATTGTGCTCAGGACAAAAATGCAGATTGTAATGACCCTTCGGCCCATCCGGGACAAGCACATACTGATGCTCATTAATTATATATAGTTTGTGACACTATATTTCCTTACCAACTCCGATTTTCGGAGTAAAATTTTTGATGAAGGCGTGTTAATTTACTTTGTGCGTAAAGGAAACACGACTTCATTGGATCACTTATCCTTTGAAATTCTAACTGCAATTAATACAAATAAATTATCGCTAGAACAAATACTTTCAACATTAAAAAGTAACCCTTCAATTGAGTTTGACTTAAGCAGTGATGATCTAATACCGTATTTGGAATGTCTCGTTGCTAATAACTTACTAGCTGTATGCCACAAACATTAAAAAACTATAGCCGTAAAGAGTTATTGGCTTTACTTAAAACGACTGGTATCCCCTTAAAAATTGGTCCATTTAATATTTCCATCGAAAGTGATCACTATCCCTTAGTTGACTCAATACGAAGGCTTTATGCTAATTACTCTTTGCTATCTCAAAACGACTTTATCGACTTCAATATTAGGCTGGTTAAAAGTAAAGGGATCAGGCGCTTCTATAAACCACAAATTAATTTCTATTTAGATGAATATAATCCATTCAAACCATTATCACTGAGTGAAGCTTTTGCTCTTTTTGAATGGGGCATGAACTGGTGCATTGGCGGGCATGCTCACCAATTTTTGATGATCCATTCTGCCGTCTTAGCTAAAAATGATAAAATTCTCATCCTGCCCGGTGAACCAGGCTCTGGTAAAAGCACCTTGTGCGCTGCATTATTAGGGGAAGGTTGGACAGTATATTCGGACGAGCTTGCACTAATAGATAGACAGTCTGGACTAATTCATTCAGTGTGCCGGCCGATCAGTTTAAAGAACAATTCTATTGATATTATTGAACAAAGATATCCCAATCTTCAGCATTTAAATATCGTCAACACATCTAATAAAGGCTTAGTTGCACATTTTCCACTTCCTGAGCCTACATTAAAAGAAGAGTTGCCTCATCTTCCCGCTAAGTTAGTCATTTTTCCAAAGTATTTACCTAACGCTCCTTTGAGTGTTGAAATACTCGACAAACCAAGCTGCTTTTTAAAATGTATTGAAAATTCATTTAATTATAGTGCATTAGGTCAACATGGGTTTGATGCAATGGGCAATTTTATTGAATGCGTTGATGGCTACAATATAAGCTATAGCTCTCTTGATGACGCTATTAGCTTTATTGAACAAAAGTTAAGTAATTAAATATGGCTTTAATAATTAATATTTGGCAACAACCTGAGTTATGCAAAAACTTATCAAATAAACAGTGGGAGCTATTAGTCAAGCAAGCTAAAGCTAGTCAAGTTATTGCTAGTTTAGGTTGTAAGTTACAGCCATTTTACGACAGCGGTTTTATTTCTGATAGAGTTTGGCATCACTTTTCATCATCTATATTATTGATTGAAAAGCAAAAACTAAATACAGAATATGAGTTATCAAATCTCAATACCCTTCTATCCAAGTTAAATAAAACAGCGATCTTGCTTAAAGGAGCAGCTTATTGCGCGCTAAACTTGCCCGTAAGTTTAGGTAGAGTCTTTACTGATATCGACTTACTTGTACCGAAGGAAGATATTGCAATATTAGAGAGTGAACTTTGGTTCAATGGCTTTATGTCTACCACTGAAAGTGATTACGACAAACGCTACTATCGAACTTGGATGCATGAAATTCAACCTCTACAACACATAAATAGAAAAACGATACTCGATGTTCACCACAATATTTTACCACTAACAAGTAAAACTAAAATATCGCTTGAACCATTGAAAGAACAATTAAAATCGCTTCCTGAATACCCTTATATCAAGACTTTGAGTGATGAAGCACTAATACTTCATAGTGCGACCCATTTATTTCATGAGGGTGAATTTGAGAAAGGTTTTAGAGACTTGACGGATTTAGCTAGCCTGTTAAACAGCTATTTAGAGGAAAATAGTTCATATGAGCATTTAATTACAATGGCTAAACAATCTGGGCTTGGTAGACAACTATTTTTTGCTTGTCGATATACTAAAGCAATTCTTGATACGAAAATTCCGCAGCCACTATCTAAAGAACTATCAAGTTTCCAACCAAATTTTTTGAGCTTAAAGTTTTTAGACTTTTATTTTTTAAGAGCGTTGACACCACACCATGGTTCACTTGATAGCTTAGCTAAACGGTTTTCTTGCCAGGTGTTATACCTAAGAGGGCACTTACTAAGAATGCCCCTTATGCTACTAATTCCTCACTTAGTAAAAAAATCATATAGCCGAATAAACGAAAACATAAAAAACAAAAACGATAATCGTCAGCAAGCATTATAAGCTTTAAAGGCTTCCTCCTTTTATAACTGCTCAAATTAGCTAAAGATCCGAGTAAAGAGCTAGACAATAAAAAGTATAATCTATACTATTGCCAACCGCTGCACCTATAGCTCAGCTGGATAGAGCGCTGCCCTCCGGAAGGGGAGGCATCAAATGACGGGAGTTTTAGATAGTGAACTTTAAGCATGCTTACACGAGTTCACAAGACACTATAAAGTTAGTTTTCACTAACAATGTAAGCGCCTAATATATTGACCACCCGTAGCTCAGCTGGATAGAGCACTGCCCTCCGGAGGCAGGGGTCAGAGGTTCGAATCCTCTCGGGTGGGCCATTCTCTCTTTTAGCCTTTGGGACAATTCTGGGACAATTCTGGGACACCAAGATTTTTTGGGTCTTATTTGTCATTACAAGGCGTATACCATGAATTTTTCAAAATATTTCTATTTACCATACTGGCAGCTCTGTAATTGGGGCAATTTTTTCAATTTTCTTGCCCCAGACTTATTTTTTAGCATTTGCGATGATGTTTACCGTTGGCATTGCAGTTAAAAAGGAGTTTTACATGGCAACAATTACAAAACGTGATAATGGTAAGTGGCAGGCGAAAATTCGCCGCAAAGGTTACAAGACACAAACAAAGACATTTGCTACTAAGAGAGATGCAAAACGCTGGGTTCGTGAAATTGAAACCCAAATGGATCAGTCAATCTTTAAATCAACTGACGTTGCAGAAGATATGTTGGTATCTTCTGCTCTGGAACGCTACTGGGATGAGCACCTGATCAATGCTAAGTCTGCTGATAATATTCTCTCGATGATTAATCGTTTGAAAAAAGTATTTGCAGGTCTTACCTTGATTGATGTGACTGTCCACACGATTCGAGATCAAATTAAACCAACTAAATGGCTACTCCCTGCGAATATTAAAAGGCTTAGTAAAGAATTCAAAGAAATCGACAATACCAAGCCAAATATTGAATCTGATATTGTCGCTCACCACCACCTACTCAAAAGTAGCTTGAATGACTAGCAAGATATTTAGTCATTTAGACTGTCACAGAAATTCAAAACGCCTTTGAATGTTAAAGGCCCTTTTAGAGAGCTGAAAGCTTCTTACCTTACCTCAGGCAATTGGCTACTTTAAAGGCTTTAAAGCAGTGCGCGTAAATCTTTTTTCAGTACCTTTCCTGCGGCATTTCGAGGTATAGCATCAATAAAAATACATTTCGTTGGTATTTTGTATTTGGCCAAATGACCGATTAGGGAACCCAACACATCGTTCTCTGTAAGTGAGTCGTCCGTTTTGACGACAAAAGCTACTGGCACTTCTCCCCACTTCTCATCAGGTTTACCCACAACAGCCGCCTCTTTTATAACAGAGTGCTTAATAAGTAGGTTTTCTATTTCTGCAGGATAAACATTTTCACCACCGGAAATAATCATATCTTTCAATCGATCAGCAATATAAATATATCCTTCAGCATCTATTTTCGCACCATCCCCCGTATGCAACCAACCATCTCTTATACTTTCCTTCGTTGCTTCAGGCTGTTGCCAGTATCCCGACATTATGTTTTCGCCACGAAAGACCACTTCGCCTGATTCTCCTGATTTGACATCATTACCGTTAGCATCGACTACTCGAACTTCCGTATGCATAAACGCTTTTCCGCAGGATCCTTTCCGCTCGGTGGCATTTTCACCTGTGATCACACACGCTGGTCCTAAATTTTCGGTCATACCATATACTTGATGCACTGCAATGCCCATTTCCTGATAGGCCGCTATCATTGATACAGGTACGGGAGCCGCACCAGACATAATCCATTGTAGCGAGGAGATATCACAGCTGTCTTTTTCTGGCACTTGTAACATGAAGTTCAGCATAACCGGTGCCATTAACGTTGTTGAAATGCGCTCTTGTTCGATGCGTTGCCAGGTGCGAGATGGATCAAACTGTTTCTCGACAATTAAAGCGTAGCCTTCATAAACACCTAACAGGACAGGCATTAAAGCAGCAATATGAAACATCGGCATGGAAGAGTAAAAACGATCGTTCTTCTTTGTTTCCATGGTAGCACTCATTGAAATCAGCGCCCACACAAAGTTTTTATGGCTGTGCATTACTCCTTTGGGATGCCCTGTGGTACCAGAGGTATACATGATCATACATAAATCATCATCCCAACCTTGAATTTCAAATTCATCTACAGACTGCTCATCTCTTAATAACAACAAGCTTTGCGCGAAACTATCTGTGCATTGCGATACACTGCATAAGACCTGTTCGAGTTGAGCGTTGATTTCTGTGTCTTGATAAAGCTCACTGACCACTTGTGATAACTCTGGGCTATAAACTAAAGTTTTTGCGCCAGAGTCTTGCAAAATATATTTAATTTCCTCGGAAACTAATCGTAAATTGATTGGCACTCCAATTGCGCCTAACTTAGCACAGGCAAAAAAGCACTGCATAAACTCTGCACTATTGACCATGAGTAATGCGACTCGATCACCTTTTTTGATGCCCTGCTTACTGAATACTCTAGCGATCTGATTTGTCTTCTGGTCATATTGTGCAAATGTTAGTGATTCGCCAGTGTCCAATACCTTGAATGCAAATGTCGCTGGCTCAATAGCCGCACGTTGCGCGAGAATATTACCTAAACTAAGTTTCATAATTACCTCAAATAGCAGAATTACTGTTTTGTTATATCACCATTCACTTAGCACTATATTAATTTGCTCAAATATGCGGTGTTTTATATTAAGCACATTATCGAAAAAGAGTAGCAATACACTTGACATTAGAAGACAAGAAAAATATTTTCCCAATAAATACTGGGCACTCAAAAGCTAATTGTTAGGCTCTTTCAGCTGTCTCGTGGCATATTTACTCTACGTTCGGCTGTGCTCGCTGTATAATGGCTCGACAATCGATGCCTGTAGTCAATGTGCCATACATAGAACCTGAAGGCTGTGTGATCCTCGACAGTATAAAGGCATCAGCCACCCATCGTTCACCAAACTGCAACAATGTGGCAGCCTGCCAAGCAATTGCCATTGACTCAACAACAGCGCGAGCTCGATACTCCATGGTCTCAATATCTGTTAATTGTTCAGTCATTTTCTTAACATATGCATCATACTCAGGGTGGATTCCACAAGCGTTGTTGAGTTCCATCCTGAAAGCGGTTAATGACTCAGGCTCTTTTCTCATAACTCTAAGAACATCTAGGCATTGGACATTGCCAGAGCCTTCCCAGATAGCATTAACTGGTGCCTCTGTATATAAACGTGACAACACGTTATCCGCAATTAAGCCTACGGCTCCAATACATTCCATTGATTCATAAACGTGTTGTGGCGCTCGCTTACAAATCCAGTATTTGCCGATGGCCGTTGCTAAACGAACAAAGTCATGCTCTTGATTATCCAATGCATTTGCCGCACGCATTGAAATCGCCAGTGCCGCTTCAGCCTCTAACGTTAAATCAGCTAAGACATTTTGCATTAATGGTTGGTCATGTAAATTTTTACCGAACGCATGACGTCCACTTGTGTGATGCAGAGCTTGTTGTACCGCGAGAGACATGATAGAGGACGAGCCGACCATACAGTCAAATCTTGTCATGGCAACCATTTCTAAAATCGTCTTAATACCTTTACCTTGTTCACCAACTTGCCAAGCGAACGCCCCTCGAAACTCCACTTCTGATGATGCATTAGAAATATTGCCTACTTTATTTTTTAGCTGCTGCACTTGGATTGGATTTTTACTGCCATCCGGCTTCCACCTTGGCATTAAAAAACAAGTGATACCCTGTTCAGTATTTGCGGTCACTAAAAATGCATCACTCATAGGCGCTGAGCAGAACCATTTGTGTCCGATAATCTCCCAGATGGGCACACCATCTTTATCAATGCCGAGTGGCGTCGCTACGCTGGTATTGGCCCTCACATCCGAGCCCCCCTGTTTTTCGGTCATCGCCATACCGATAGTTAGCCCTTGCTTTTCAAAGAAAGGGACATTGCGTTCGTCATACTGGTTTGATAAAACTTTCGGCACCCATTTCGCCGCCAACGCGGGTTGATGTAAAAGCGCGGGTACAGATGCAAAGGTCATTGTTAATGGGCAGCCTGAACCAGGATCGGCTTGAGTATGTAGAAATTCAATGCCCGCTCTGATCACATGACTACCCAATTGCATTTTTTTCCAAGGGAACCAGGTATGGCCGGCTTCAATAGCACTCGTCATCAGTTGATGGTAACAGGGATGAAACGTCACTAAATCAACGCGATGGCCAAAACGATCGTGAGTCATTAATTCAGGCTTAACCCGATTAGCATTAAAGCCAGCATGCAATAGTTCATCACCGACTTTTTTTCCATATTGACTAAGGTGCTCCGTACCCCAGCCACCGTTAAACGCGTTTACCCAATATTGAATCACCTTGTCACTGAGGTACGCATTGTGGCCCTCAAGTGGACTAGGTTGGTTTAAAACTTGGTGGGTTTGACAATAATTGGGGGTAAAAACCTTGCTCATTTCTACTCCTTATTCCCTACACCTGAAATTAAAGGGCTATTACTTGTCTTGAAATTACTTCTTTCATGATTTCAGACGTGCCACCATAAATACGTTGCACACGTGCGTCTAAATAGAAACGTGAAATAGGGTATTCAAGCATATAGCCGTAGCCACCAAACATTTGCAGCGCCATATCAATAACTCTACATTCCATTTCACTACAGGTATATTTCGCCATACTGGCATCAACCGCAGTCAGGTCATTATTCATTAATTTTTGCTTGTAGCTTTCAACCAGTACTTTATGGGTTTCAACCTGCGTGTACATTTCTGCTAACTTAAAGCGAATATCTTGCAACGCGGCTAATGGCTTGCCAAATGCCTGACGCTCGTTAACGTATTGTATCGCCAATTTCAATGCACCTTCAGCATGAGCGACTGCAGTACAAGCTAAGGTTAAGCGTTCCCGAGGCAACTCGCTCATCAAACCGATAAAACCTTTATTCACTTCACCTAAAATATTGGCATCAGTTAACCGGACATCTTGGAAAAACAACTCAGAAGTGTCACCACAATGCTGTCCCATCTTTTCAAGATTCTGCCCCCTACTAAAACCCGGTGTGTCAGCATCCACTAAAAACAAAGTAATACCTTTTGCCGCTTTAACGTTCATATCAGTACGTGCCGCGACAATATATAATGAAGCGTTTTGACCATTGGTAATAAAGGTTTTCGAACCATTTAGCAGCCATTCATCACCTTGTTTCACCGCATTGGTTCTTAATCCTTGCAAATCACTACCTGCACTTGGCTCTGTCATACATATAGCACCAATACATTCGCCAGAGACCATCTTAGGTAAATAGTGCTGCTTTTGAGTTTCACTGCCCATATTCAATACATAATGAGCGCAAATATCTGAATGCACTTGTAAATTAGACGATAAGCCCATAAAGCCGGCCTTAGCGATTTCTTCGCCAACGATAGCATTAAATCGATAATCAACGCCAAAGCCACCATATTCTTCTGGAATATCACAAGCCAACATGCCACTTTCGGCCATTTTTTGATAAAAAGTATTCGGCACACGTTTGTCTTTTTCCCACTGCTCGTAATTTGGAGCAATTTCCTGTGCGATAAAACTGATCACTGAATCACGAAATATCGCCAGTTCTTCATTCATATTTTCATTGGTCATAACTGCGCCTTATTCATTAAATGCCGCATCTTTAAAAAGAATGGCAGACGTTAAATTTTTCATAATATGGGGGTAGTGCTTGTGGAAGTTAGCAAAGATAAAGCCCGTTGGTACACTCTCAAAAGTTCCCCAGTCGTTTAAATACTCCATAAGCTTATGGCCTTCACTGGAAAACTCTTGAAATACCGAATCGTTTTCACCATCAAACTCCAATGGTTCTGAGTTCATTTTTTCGCACAACTGACGATTAAACGCCGGCGTTGCTTTAACCCATTTATCATTAAGTTTTACTTCAACATAGCCGTGCATTGAAAATACATTGGTGCCTAGAAGTTCTAATAATTTCGGTGACGACAAGTGATTAGTGACATCAGCTAAACCTAATCTCGCCGGAATACCAAACTTGCGACACAGCGCCACCATAAGTGATGCTTTCGGAATACAATAGCCTTCCCCTTGTTCTATACAGAAAGTGGCCGAAAACGTATGCTCCCCTTCAACAAAACTATAAGGGTTATAGCGAAAACCATCGCGTACAATGTAATAGATGGCAATTGCTTGCTGTTTCTTCGTACCGACCGGCACTTGCTGTGCTAACCTGTCGATGCTGGGATGTTCGTAATCGAAAAAAACATCTTTTTTCAAATATGGAGCGTCTTCCAAGTTACTCATTTGAGATTAATTCCTTAATTTGATTCTCGCCGTAACCTAACCCTTTCAAAACAGCTACAGTGTGCTCTCCAGTTATCGGTGCGGCGTGAGTCTTCATGGAATGAGAAAATTTAACTGGCGCCGCAATTTGTTTGACTTCGCGGCCATCAACCTCGACGGAGAACACCATATGACGATCATTCATTAATGACGATTTGGCGGCTTCTGTCACACTGAGTACCGGTTCAACACAGACATCAGTCGAGTCAAATATCGCCTGCCAATGCACGAGAGGATGACTAGCTATGATGGTAGCGATATCTCGCTTAAGTTGTTGCTGAACATCCGTGCTTGCTGAGTTACTTAACTCAAACCATTCGGGATGTCCCAGCAAGTTAAAAAACTGAGTGGCAAACTTGGGCTCAAGACTACCCACGGATAAGTAACGATCATCCCGGGTTTTGTAATAATCATAAAAACAGCCACCGTTTAGTAACGTTTGCCCCAACGCAGGATCGCTATCTCTGCCAACTGCGCCGGCACCAAACATAGCATTAAGTGCAAATGCTGAGTCAGTCATACTGATATCGAGGTATTGTCCTTTTCCTGTGGTATTTTGGGCAATGACCGCTGCCAAAATAGACATTACAGCTTGGTGTGAGCCCCCAGCGATATCTGCAACTTGAGTTCCTGAAAGTACGGGGCCCGTTTCAGCTGTACCGCTATAACTGGCTAAGCCGCTTAATGCGAGATAATTAATGTCGTGACCGGCTTTGTCTTTCTTCGCCCCCGTTTGGCCATAACCTGTGATAGAACAATAAATGAGCTTAGGGTTTATCATGCTAAGCTGCTTAAAGCCTAAGCCCAGTTTATCCATCACACCCGGTCTGAACTGTTCAATTAGCACATCAAACGACTCGATCAGTTTGTATATGACCTCAACTGACGGTTGTCGTTTTAGATCCAGACACATGGAGCGTTTATTGCGATTTAGCGTTAAATTGGCGTATGACGTGTTGCGATTATCTGACTTAAATCGTGGATATAAGTCATGGATCATATCAGGTCGTTGAGGAGACTCTATTTTTAATACATCAGCCCCCATGTCAGCTAAAATCATCGACGCATAAGGACCAGGTAACAGTGTAGAAAAATCTAGGATTTTTAAGCCTTGTAACGGTAAAGACATAGAAACACCCTTAACTCAGCTTTAACTCTGATTTATCAGAGCTAAAGCGTTGTTGAAATAAAGACACCAGCAACGAATTAAAAACGCTCGCCGTTTGCTGCCATTTCCCTTAATCTATCGGTTGGTAAAAAACGTTCGCCGTATTTTTCGGCAAGCTCTAGTGTGCGGATAACAAAGTTATCGACACCACATGCGTTGATAAACTGCAATGTACCACCGGTCCATTGTGGGTAACCAATACCGAAAATAGCACCAATATTAGCATCGCCCACTGAACGTAAAACGCCTTCCTCATAGCACCTCACCGTCTCCAGTGCCATAACATAAAGCAATCTATCTTTTATATCGTTTAATGGGATGCTGTCAGCAGCCGTTTTAAATCTTGACTGTAAATCTGGCCACAACGATTTCGGTGCGTCGGAGGGATAATCGTAATAGCCTGAACCTGATAGTTTGCCTGGACGATCACTCGCCAGCATAGCCTCAATAATTTCATCACCAGGGTGCATTTCGATTGGCTTGCCTTCCGCCGCCAAGTCAAGTTCAGTTTGCTTGCGGATTTTATCAATCAAGGTCATGCTTACTTCATCAGTCACCGCTAATGGACCGACAGGGAAGCCCGATAACCAAGCCGCATTTTCTACCTCAGCGGCGTCCGCATCTTTTAACAGTGCAGCACCTTCTTTAACAAAGGTTTTAAATACGCGAGAGGTATAAAATCCGCGACTATCATTGACAACAATTGGCGTTTTGCCTAATTGCATAGTCAAATCATAGGCTTTTGCTAGTGCTATATCTGAGGTCTTTTCACCACAAATAATTTCCACTAAGGGCATTTTGTCCACTGGTGAGAAAAAGTGAATACCAATAAAGTTTGCTGGGCGAGAAGATGCTTCAGCTAGACCGGTGATGGGTAACGTTGAAGTGTTTGAACCAAAAATAGCATCTTCAGCAATGACGGCTTCGGCTTGTTGTGTTACTTGAGCTTTAAGTTCACGGTTTTCAAACACTGCCTCGATAACCAATTCACAATCATGCAAGTCATGGTCATCAGCTGAAGGATGAATCAGCGCTAAGGTGGACGTCATTTTTTCTGCCGTCGTTCTGCCTTTGTCCAATCGTTTTTGCAATAACTTAACGGAGTAGTCTTTGCCTTTTTCAGCGGCCTCCAATGAAATATCTTTTAGTACTACTTCAATACCTTTAATCGCACAAGCATAGGCAATACCTGCGCCCATCATACCCGCACCAAGTACAGCTACTTTCTTGAATTTGGTTTTTTCGGCATCCGGTCGATTTTTGCCCGCTTTAATTTCATTTTGTTGATACCAAAAAGTATTGATCAAATTCTTAGAAATCTGGCCTCGGGCTAGCTCTACAATATATCGACTTTCAATACGACAAGCCGTATCAAAATCTACCTGAGCACCTTCAACCATAGTCGCTAAAATTGCTTCTGGTGCTGGCATGGTTCCTTTTGTCGCCGCCTTTATCATCGCCGGTGTTATCGGTAGCATTTGCATCATTTTTGGGGTACTCGGCACACCGCCAGGCATTTTATAACCATTGTCGTCCCAGGGTTGAACTGATTCAGGATTGGCCTGAATCAATGCAATTGCCGCATCAATTAGTTGCTCTTGTGAGTTGACTAATTCATCAACCAAACCTACCTTGACCGCTTCCGGTGATCTAAAAATCTTACCTTGGGTTAAGTAAGGCATTGCAGCCTGTAACCCTAATCGTCTCACTGTTCGGGTGACCCCTCCTGCACCTGGTAGTAATCCCCAATTAACCTCGGGTAACCCCATAGTGACACTTGGATGGTTCACGGCGACACGAAAATGGGCACTTAATGCTACCTCCCAACCACCACCAAGTGCCGCTCCGTTAATACATGCAACCACAGGTTTACCTAATGTCTCAATGGTTCTGAAATCGGCTTTCATTTGTTCAACAAACTGATATAACTGCTGCGCATTATCTTCATTAGTGTGATACAACATGTCGATATCGCCACCCGCAAAAAAAGTGCTTTTTGCCGAGCGTAAAATAACCCCAGTAATATCGTCTCGCTTTAGTTTCTCGACATTTTCAGACAATGCTTGAAAAAACTCATGGTCCATTAAGTTGACCGGCGAGTTAGCTTTATCGAACACAAGGTGAACAATGTTATTAGAATCTTTTTGATATTGAATGCAACTCATGGCTTTCTCCTTATACTCGCTCAATAATAGTGGCAATACCTATACCGCCGCCTACGCATAAGGTAACCATACCGGTTTGCATGTCACGCGCTTCTAGCTCATCAATTAAGGTACCCATGATCATCGCACCAGTAGCCCCTAGTGGATGGCCCATTGCGATTGAACCGCCATTAACATTCACTTTGTCATGACTAACATTCATTTCGGCCATAAAGCGCATCACTACGGATGCAAAGGCTTCATTGACTTCAAATAAATCAATATCATTAATATCCATGCCTGCAATTTGGAGCGCCTTTCTAGCTGCTGGTGCTGGTCCTGTTAACATGATTGTCGGATCTGTGCCGACTAAGGCTGTTGATACCACTCGTGCTCTAGGCTTAAGACCAAATCTATCCGCAATGGTTTGTGAACCAATTAACACAGCCGCAGCGCCATCGACAATTCCGGACGAATTACCCGGTGTATGAACGTGGTTAATGCGCTCTACCTTTGGGTATTTATTTTTAATAACATGGGAGAAACCCATGTCTGCTAGTTTTTGAAATGATGGTTTTAAGCCACCTATGGTTTCCAGTGATGAGTCAGGACGAACTAACTCGTCATGGGCTAAAATTGGCATACCATTTCTGTCTACTACAGGTATGACAGATTGTCTAAATGCGCCTTTTTCCCATGCTTTAGCTGCTCGTTTGTGTGACTCTACCGCAAAGGCATCAACGTCCTGACGAGTATATCCGCCAAGAGTTGCAATCAAATCAGCACCAATACCTTGCGGCATAAAACCGGTTGAACTATTCGTTTCAGGATCATTGGCCCATGCTCCGCCGTCAGAGCCCATTGGTACGCGGGACATAGACTCAACACCACCGGCTACAACCAAATGCTCCCAACCTGATTTAACTTTTTGTGCGGCCATGTTGATGGCTTCCAAGCCAGAGGCGCAAAAACGGTTTATGGTAACGCCCGCACAGTTGTCATCCCAACCCGCGGCTAAAGCTGCAATTTTGGCGATATCAGCGCCTTGATCACCCAGCGCAGTGACACAACCTATGACGATATCGTCAACCGCAGCAGTATCAAAGCCATTACGCTGCTGCAAACTATTGAGCAAATTAGACAGTAAAGTAATTGGTTTTACTTCATGTAAGGCGCCATTTGCCTTACCACGACCGCGAGGGGTGCGAATCGCATCAAAAATCAACGCATCAGACACAGGTTCATCCTATTGATAATAAGTTAACCTATATTAATTCGTTTAAATGCATGCTGGCTATGATAATAACTAACAGATAACTGACTTTAACTGTCAGCTTATTTCTTTGCGAATTTGACTTGGTGTTTTCTTGAACCACTTCTTTACACAACGATAAAATACACTGGTATCGCTATAACCTAATTGGTCTGCAATTTGCTGGTTGGTGTAATTTGATTTTACCAGCATTTCCATTGCTCTTTGTTTTTGGATACTGTCTATAACCACCTTAAAACGCTCGCCTTCAGCTTTTAGACCTCTGATTAAGCTTTGTTCTGAGCAATGAAAATGATCAGCGACATCAGACAACGTCACCCGATTTATTGCTTGCTTTTCTTGCAAATAACCCCTTAACCGCTTAACCAAACTTAAGTCCTCCTGATAGTGACTCATTAGACACTCAGGTACTTGGATCAAAAAACTATCTAGCGTGGAACGCGTCTGCTTTATTGGTAGTGATAAAAGCTCTTTATTAAAATACAGGGCGTTGTGTTCTTTCTTAAAATCAATCGGACGATTAAACATCCGCTCAAGCGCACACTTGCAGCCTGGTGCAGAAAATTGAAACTCTATTCCATCTAAGCTCAGCGACTTATCGACCATCCAATTTAACCAGCGCCAAATAATAATGGCGGTAAAGCAAATAAAATAACTACAAGCATTGTGGTCAATAGATTTAAACCTAAAATTAATACACGCAACATCGTCATCAGTTAACAATTGCCAACTTATTTGCCCGTTAAATATGGAGTAAAATTTTAAACACTGATTTATTGCTTCTTCTAGATTGCGGCAACTTATACTAGCGTACGCCATCATTTGAAAACAGCCTGCTGGCAAAGGTCGCTTCAAACACCCAAAACTTTCATCATTACCTATCACGATCGATTTATTTATTAGCCGAGCAAATTGATCAGAAGATAATTGCGCATTTTTTCCGGTAAGAACACCTGTCGGGATATTGGATTGTTTTACTATAGATTTGAAGTGTTCAGAATGTGATTGGAGCGTTTCACAATGCCATCGAATAAAATCATTCGACACTAGCCGTTTATTCATTGCGTTACTCATATTTTACTCCAAATGGCTGCCAACATGACTTTAATAGACTAACTGTAATGACTACTTATTAGATGAGTACTACCCGACAGTCTGCAAAAAGTACTTAGATGTCAATATACTGAACTGAAATCTTTTGATAATCGAAACTATAACATCTTGCAACAGAAATCAGTCATTCTGTATCACATTAAAAAAGAGCGAAGAAATATTTTATTCACTGTACACACAGAATATAAAATATTTCATCGCTCTGACGTAGTTTGATTACCTAATTAGAACTTAGCTGACTGACATTAAGACAACAGGTGACCGTGCATATTTTAAGAGAGTTGTCGTTAGATTACAAAGTCTGGGCAAACTCCAACCCAAAAGCAAATGACCCCGTCCGGAGCAAGTTGGAGCCCTATAACAAAGCTATCATCAGCAAGTAGCGTTTCGCTAAAAATAGCGAACTCAACGTCTTCCAGAGCTTTTTTACTACGCAAAGAATGTAGTACTAACGAACGGCTGGCTACTGAGTATGAAATTGCCCTATAAATTTTTTCCTCAATGACCTTAGATCTTTCAGATATTATTTTCCGAATTGTTTCTTTTTCATGCCAAGAAAACGAGTTTTTCCTTAAATTGTCAATATATAATGCTGCTAATATAAGCGCAGAGATAACGGCTATGAAAAATAGTCTTTCGGTAAAAACGGTAATTTTAGGGGAACTGTACATCGGCCAAACTCCAGAATATCTATTGCAATAAACACAATGATCGATATGAACTTATTTATGTGAAAATGAAATAATCTGTTTTGTCAGTTAAAATTGTTATTTTTTAGATAATAAATGTACCTTTTCCATTTCTCTTTGCCTCGAGCATTGCTAAATCAGCTTTTTCTATGTAATGAATTAATGGCACTGAGTTATCAGAAATGAATTTTACGCCTATACTACAACTTACTTGCAACTCTCTATCTTTGTAGTTAATTTCAGTTTTTATACTTTCCTTAATTTTCAAACAGTATTGCTCTATATCTTTATGCTCATTGAGCAGCGCTAAGATGATAAATTCATCACCTCCCCAACGGCAAACAGTGTCAGACTTTCTAATTTTTACTATTAACCTTTCAGCAATGACCTTTAATACATGATCACCAAATTCATGCCCATGTTGATCATTGATCAACTTGAATCCATCTAAATCAAGGAAAAGTAATGCGATATGCTTGTTTTCTCTAAGCCCAAAACTGATGATTTGTTCAACCTGACTGATAAATGCTTGCCTATTTTTAAGGTTAGTTAAAGAATCTGTAGTCGCCAATGTCGATAATTCATTCTCTAATTCTTTGACATGAGTAATGTCTCTGCTAATCCCAAACATGCCTATGGTCTTTCCATGTTCGTCCTTCAATGTACTTTTGCTCGTACTTACCCAGCAAAGCTTATTTTCCAGATTAAAATAAGACTCTTCTAATCCATTGATTGGTGCGTCTTTGATTACTGCTTCGTCAATATTTCTGTAATGGGTTGCATGTTCAATGTCAAAGACATCAAAATCACTTTTACCTGCTAATTCATCAGCACTTTGATGCTGAGTGAGTGCTAAGAATGGTTTGCTAGCGTTAATAAAATTAAAGCTGTTATCTTTAAAATAAATAAAGTCACTTGTATAGCTCATTAAATTATTAAAAAGGTTTTTAATTTTTATTAACTCTTCGTATTCTTTTGCATCGATAGATAATTTACTCAAAATTACTTAACCCTAAAATCAAAAACCTATACATATAACTATATGATACTAGTATTAAAAGACAACGGCATCTATGAATTTTTAACTCTAAATTCTCTAGGGCTGATCCCTGCGTTGCGTTTAAAAGCCCGACAAAATGCACTTTGTTCACTATAGCCAAGCCTGTTAGAAATGTCGGTAACTGATAACTTAGAATCTGTTAACAAATTTTCAGCCGCCTTCATTTTTGAGCTTAAAAGCAATTCTTTAAACGTGATGTTTTCTTTAATTAACCTTCTTTGAAGTGACTTAGTACTCATTCCAAAAAGGGTTGCAATAGTGCTTAAATTACAAGCAAATAAAGGGAATAAGTCTCCTATTAGATGACTAATTTTCATCGATAAGTTTGGTGAAGACTGAAGAGCGTTAATTCTTTCATTAACTAATCGTTTGAATTCTTGACTAGAATAAATTTTAGCGCTTGATAATGGCTTGTCTAAATCGCTCCGGTTGATTTTTAATCCAAAATAATCTTGATCTAGATAAACTGGCGTTGTGTATTTGTCATTAAATATCTGGGCTATTTTTTCATTGATAGGAGGCAAAGAGATAGAAATTGGACGCCAATTCTCACCTAACATCAATCTAAGTATCCTAAATGCTGAAAAGATTGAATAAGTTTTCATTAGCTTTGTCGATAGAGAATCAGGGACATTGCTACTACAAATAAGTAGTCCATATTCAGCTTCAGAAATAAGACACCATGTTAATACATGATTTTGCGCTTTAAAAAATTTAGTGGCTTCGATTATGGCGGATTTAACGTTTGGAGCCTGCCATATTAAGCTGCCAATATTCATTGAGTTTATCATGGGTTGATGCATTGCTAACTTATAAGGGAATAATGCGTTATTTGAGAACTTATAACATTTTTCTAGTAATTCAAGGCATTGTGGGTATGGCAATAACGCATTTTCATCTTCGAAGTTTATATGCTCTAGATCTACCTCTTTGACAAGGCTAGAAAAATCAGCCTCAGAGTCCTTAAGAAATTCGCTAATTCCATTGTATGTACCCGCACGAATAAAAAAGCTACTTTTGTCATTTATGGCAAACATGGACATCATCTTGAGTAAATACCAAACTTTATTAAAACTAACGTACCGTCCTCAAATGTCAAGTTTTCTTTTGTTGTGTGCAGTATTTTGATTGAAAATAACGTACAAATGACTAGGAAATATAATAACTATGACAAAATTCAAACTTTCCAAAACCTGTATAGGTGTAGTAGCAGTATTATGCAGTGCTAGTGTTCTGGCTCAAGATGCCGAGCCAACAAAAGAATTAAAAAAGCAAGAATTTGAGGTTATCCAAGTAACTGCTCAAAAAAGATCACAGTCAAGCCAAGAAGTACCAATCGCGATGCAAGCGTTTGGTGAAGAATCGATTGAGCGACTAGGGGCTGCTCAAATTGACGATTTGACCCGTGCTGCACCATCGCTTCAATTTGGTGGTTCTTCAGGCAGTCGCGGAACTATGGGGCTGAGAGGTGTTGTCGATTATGGTCGTAATGTTGGTGTAGATAGTCGAACAGGAATATACATTGATGGTGTTTATCAGGGACGTTCGTTTAGCTCTAATCAAAGCTTAATTGGATTAGAAAGTGTTGAAATACTTAGAGGACCGCAAGGAACCCTATTTGGTAAAAATACCGTTTCAGGAGCAATAAATTTAAACACAAAAAAAGCTGACGATGTATTTGAAGGACAAATAAATGTAGATGTTGGTTCATATAACAAAAAAAATGCGGCTGTTTATTTAAATGGTCCATTGACTGATACTTTATTTGCATCAATTTCTGTAAGTAAAAGCAGTCAAGATGGCTATTACCACAACCCAACCTTAAATAAAGATGTGGGTGATTCGGAGCTAGAATCTGCACGAGGTCAATTGCGCTATGTGCCAAATGACCAGTTAGAGCTGATTTTAACTGCCGACTATACAGATAGTTCTTCAGAAATGCATCCGTCTGTAATTTTTGAGCAACATCCACTACTAGGTAACATAAAGTTAAAACCTTATACCGATGCCAGTGAATATGTTCCTAATGACAAGGTCACGTATTCAGGACAAGCACTTACGATTAATTATACTTTTGCCAATGATTTTCAATTAAGTTCTATTTCGGCACTTCGTAATGGTGAATCACTTGCTAATTCTGATGAAGACTTCACGCCATTCAATTTATTTAATAACGTTGATCTAGGTGAAGACTATGAACAGTTTTCACAGGAATTTAGATTAGTTTCTCCAATTTACGATAATTATGACTGGGTAGCGGGTGTTTATTATTTTGATGCAAAAACATCGACAGAGAGGAAAGTTAGTATACCTGCAATGGGATTAAATGTTCTTGTTGTGCCAAATTTGCCTGAGAGTATTCAATCGATTATTGCTGCGAACGCTGAAGCTCTAGCAGGTTATACAACAATTCCTAGCGAATTGGACAATCTAACTAAGGCGGTATATTTCCATGGTAATTATCGTCCAAGTGAGCAACTAGAATTAACATTAGGTTTGCGATATACCTCAGAAGAAAAATCGTTAAGTTTTGAACAAAACAGTGTTAACAACGATCCGGCAACCGCTGCGGCATTAGAGGCTGCATTTGGTGGCGCACTGCCTCTAACTCAGTCTCCGGGCTTTTGGCTAGGTGCAATTAATTACTCTGATATTGACCGAAATCGTAAAGAATCTGATCTTTCACCAAGTTTTGGTATTAATTATCAATATGATGACAAAATTATGTTCTATGGTAAGTATTCAAGAGCGTTTAAAAGTGGTGGTTGGAATGCTGATTTTAGAACGACAGGTGTAGATAGACTCGAATACAAAGACGAAGTAGTCAACAATATTGAATTTGGTATTAAATCAACGGTTCTGGATGATACATTGCGGTTTAATGCTTCGGTTTTTAATGCAAAATACGACGACTACCAAATCTTTCAATTTGTTGAAAATGGAATCAATACCTCAGCGCTTGAACTGACCAATGCAGGTAAGGTTGATAACAAGGGAATTGAAATTGAGTCACGATGGTTTGCAACTGAAAACTTAGAGTTAACGGCTAATGTCACCATTCTTGACGCTGTTTACGATGAATTTAGCAATCAGGTTAAAGGATCTGATGGACAGCTCATTGACAATAATTATGCCGGTAATTATTTGTCCAATGCGCCTAAATATAAAGCATACTTTTCAGCACAATATACTCAAGAAGTGTCTTCGGGATATTTAATCTACAGCATGGATTACAGTGTTACCGATGATAGCTATTCAGATCCTGCCAATTTACCTAAACAATTAATTGAGGGCTATTCTCTCGTTGATGCATCTATACGCTATGTTTATGAAAACAAATGGGAAGCTAAGCTTTGGGTGAAAAATTTAACTGATGAAGAATATATGACTGAGCGTGGACTTAATTTCTTAAGGATAGAAAGAGGTACATGGGGAACTCCGCAAACTTACGGATTAAGCTTTAAATATTATTTTGGCGAGTAAGCTTTGACTATCTAAATGAGGCTCACAAGAGCCTCTATTCACAATAGGTTATATAAATCATGTTCAATCTATCAATACCCTTGGTGATTTTATCACTGAGCTTCACTACATTTGTAATTAATGCAAATACATTACAGCAAAATGTCAAACAAGATGAAAAGCGACTCATTTCTTTGTTTCAGCAACTTCATCAAAATCCAGAACTCGCTTATATGGAGTTTAATACTGCCGCTCTTATCGCAAAGCAACTGAATGAGCTTGGTTACGACGTAAAAACTGAAATCGCTCGTACAGGGGTTGTTGGCATATTAAAAAATGGCCAAGGTCCAACGGTTGCGATCAGAGCCGATATGGATGGTTTACCGATAAAAGAAACAACAGACCTTGATTACGCCAGTACAGCCTATGCTAAAAGTTTGTCTGGAGAATCTCATCCAGTAATGCATGGATGTGGCCATGATGCACATGTTACATGGTTACTTGGTGTTGCTAGGCAAATGGTTGAATTAAAAGAGCAATGGCAAGGCACATTGGTTCTTATTGCACAACCTGCTGAAGAAGTAATGACGGGAGCAGAGAGTATGGTGGAAGATGGACTGTCAAAAATAATTCCTCCTCCTGACTACCTTGTCTCGGCTCATACTATTCCTTTGCACCCGGCAGGAACAGTTGCGTTAAAGGCCGGCCCGAGAATGGCGGCAACAACCAATTTGGATGTGACCATTCATGGTGTTGGAGGTCATGGTTCCATGCCTCATGTCGCGATAGACCCTGTAGTGATGGGTTCAATGGCGGTTATGGGCTATCAAACCATTCGCAGTAGACAAGTCGATCAATCGCAAAAAGCGACCTTAACCGTAGGTGCATTTAACGCCGGCGAACGAGGAAATATTATCCCAGATCAGGCAAAACTAAGACTTAATATGCGCTGGTATAGAAAAAAAGAGCGTGATGTCATGGTAGCTGGTGTTAAACGAGTTTCTGATAATGTGGCAGCAACATTTAATGTACCCGAAGATAAGATGCCAGAATATGAATTTGGCGCTGATGTTGAGCCTGTGTATAACGACAGTCAGCTTGTCGAATTAGTGAAACCTGCTCTGGTCGATCAGCTAGGTGAAAAAAGGGTTGTCAAAGGATTACCGCCAGTAATGGGCTCGGAAGATTTTCACATGTTAGCGAAACCTTTTAAAAACACCCAAACCCTGTTGATGGAAGTTGGCGTGGGCCCTAAATCCCTTTACCAAGATATGCAAAAAGGGATATACCCTGCCTTTAATCATAATCCGAATTTTAAAGTAGAACTAGATGCAATCGCGACCGGCACAGAAGCACTGTCGGCTATTGCATTAAAACTCCTAAAACCTAACAAATAAAAAAATAAGTAAAAAGGTAAAAAAATGTCAACAGCAAAAACTATTAACCAATTTATCGATCAAGCCCTAGCTGAAAACAACGCAAATGTGGCATTTACTTGTTTGGGTAAAGACCATACTTTTGCTGAAATTGATGAAAAATCAAAAAATATGGCAAGTTGGTTAACTTCACAGGGATTACAAAAAGGCGACCGAATAGCAATTCAATTACCTAACTTGGTCCAATTCCCAATTGCTTTTTATGGCGCAATTCGCGCGGGGTTAACCGTTGTGAATTTGAATCCTATGTATACGCCTGAAGAGATGAAAGCACAAATAAATGACTCAGGCGCGAAAGCAATTATCATTTTAACGACTTTTTGTGACAAATTAGAGGCTATTAAAAATGACGTAAATCTCGATTTAGTCGTGGTCACTGATCCCGCCGATATGTTAACAGAACAACTAGACGTCAGTTGTGAGTATACCGGCTTTAACCATGCCCTTAAACAAGGTGCCGATTTAGAATATGTATCCGTTACAGCGGAAGAAAACGATGTTTGCATCCTGCAATATACCGGAGGCACAACTGGCGTATCAAAAGGTGCATGTTTAACTCATAAGAACATGTTATCCAATAGACGCCAAGTGTTTGAACGGCTGCAAACCAAAATCCTTCCTAATGAAGAAACGCTCGTTTGTCCTTTACCGCTGTATCACATCTACGCGTTGCAATTAAGCTTGTTTGTCTTTGCTGGCGCAGGCTGCTCAACGTTACTTATTCCTAATCCAAGTGATGTAGATGCATTCTTAGGTGCGTTGGAAAATAAAAAGTTCACAGCGTTTGCAGGTATTAACACGTTATTCGTCGGGTTAAGTCAGCACCCAAAATTTAAAGCATTTGATTTTTCTGCTCTGAAGCTAACCGTCTCTGGAGGCTCTACACTAACTTCAAGTGCGGCAGCGGCATGGTCGAGTGTGACAGGATGTTCGATTACTGAAGGTTATGGTTTATCCGAAACCTCACCTGTTGTCTGTTTGAATATACCAGGAAGCGAAGAGATAGGTGCCGTTGGTCCAGCGTGTCAAGACACCGAAATTAAGCTCTTTGACAAAGAAAACAAAGAAGTTGCGGATGGTGAAGCAGGTGAGTTATACGTTCGTGGACCACAAGTGATGGTAGGTTATTGGAATAAACCTGAAGAAACTTCAAAAGCAATCAATGCTGATGGTTTCTTTGCTACCGGTGATATGGCGGTTAAATTAGAAAACGGAAATTACAAAATTGTTGATCGTATTAAGGATATGATTATTGTCTCCGGATTCAATGTCTATCCAAACCAAGTGGAAGACGTCATCGCTGCTCATCCTAAAGTAATAGAAGTCGCTGTAATTGGCGAATCAGATGCCAAAACGGGTGAAAAGGTAGTCGCTTACATTACAGTCAACGCTGAACTTTCCGACAGTGAATTGATCGATTTTTGTCGACAAAAACTAACGTCATACAAAGTCCCCAAAAAAATAGTCATTGTTGATGAACTACCTAAGAGTTCAGTTGGTAAAATCTTGAGAAGAAAATTAAGGGATTAACCTTACTATTTCTTTTTTCCTATAAAAGTTTTACTGATTATGGCTGTATATCTTCATGCAAGTAGCTTATAAAGAAATAAACCTTAGTGCTCTTGAGCATAACCTTAATATAGTTAAAACCATGGATAAATCTGCAAAGATTTTGTCTATGGTTAAAGCTGACGCATACGGACACGGTTTAGTTACGTGTGCGTATGCTCTACACCATTCGGATGCACTTGGAGTGGCTCGTTTGGATGAAGCCATTCAAATACGTCAAGTTGGGATAACAACGGACGTTGTATTAATGGAAGGATGTTTCGATAAACAAGAGCTTCGGACAGCAATTGCTTATGACTTTCAAATAGCAATTCATAACAAAGAGCAACTGCAATTATTGCAATCTGAAAAATTAAACGAAGTGTTAACGGTTTGGTTAAAGTATGATTCTGGTATGTGTCGATTAGGCTTTAATGATAAAGAGTATATTGACGCATATAATGTGCTCAGTGGCGATCCATTGATTGAACTAAGGTTATTCACCCATATGGCTTGCGCGGATGAACCCAATAACCAGAGAACCTCGCAACAAATCAATCAATTTGTTGAGTTAACCCATGACTTTTGTAGTCTCAAAAGCATTGCAAATTCTGCAGTGATCCTCAATGGAACCAATGGATATGATTGGGTAAGGCCTGGGATCATGCTGTATGGCGTATCACCTTTTCTTCATAGAACAGGAAAAGAACTAGGTTTGTTACCAGTAATGAACTTCAAAACCAAGGTCATTGCAGTAAAGAAGATTAAAGCAAACGCTTTTGTTGGTTATGGAGGGCGTTGGCAATCCACACGAGACATCAACTTGGCTGTTTTAGCTATTGGTTATGGTGATGGTTACCCGCGAAGTGCAACAAACGGAACCCCCGTAATGATAAACAATGAGATATTTCCGCTTGTTGGCACGGTTTCAATGGATATGATTACTGTTGATCTTGGGCCAACAACAGAGGTAGAAGTTGGAGATACGGCCACGTTATGGGGTGATAATCTTCCAGTCGAGATTGTCGCTCGTCATGCTAATACTATCGGTTATGAGTTATTGACTCGTTTGACTAGTAGAGTAAAAAGTATCGTTAATTTATAAAATCGCTTATATGAGTAAAATTTCACCTGCACACTAATGAATGATAAGTCTTGATAGTTTAAGTCCCCGTTTATCCAAGTAAAACTCAGCCTGATTAGTTAAAAGTTAATATGACAAAATAACTCTCTATCTGAATGGAACATTAGTTACATAAACTCCTAATCATTCATTCTAGAATCACTTTTAAATGAACTGAGCTAGGAAAAATTATGGCTTCCAAGAAAAATAGTGAAATTCTGTATAAAAGTGCAAGCAATATCCTCAATCAATTTCGTGAAGGTTTAATTAGCGGAGCAGGCTATTCAATGGAGCGAATAAAAAAAAGACCTTTGATTGCCATTGCTAACTCCCATAGTGATCTTACCACTGGCCATGCACATTTAGCGACCTTGGGTCAAAAAGTAAAAGAAGGAATCATTGCAGCTGGTGGTGAAGTTGCCGAATTTAATGTTCCAGCGCCATGCGACGGTGTTGCCATGGCACACGACGGTATGCGTTATGTATTAGCTCAGCGTGATCTTATTGCCGATATTGTCGAAACTCATATCCGCTCACAAGCATTTGATGCTGTTGTTTTCATCGCGGGTTGTGACAAAATTAATCCGGGAATGATGATGGCGATGGGTCGTCTTGATATGCCATCACTATATCTAGCCGGCGGTACGGGTCAAGTCAACATTCGTAACACACCAAAGTTTAGCGCATCGATTGACCATAATGATTATTTTAAACAGCCTGAAATGCTGCGTGAAACATTTAACTGCGCTACGTGCGGTGCATGTGAAATCATGGGTACGGCCAATACTTTCCAGTGTTTGGCTGAGGTATTAGGCATTTGTTTACCCGGAAGTTCAAACATTCCGGCTTGGCATGCGGATAAATTAGCTGCCGCACGAGCGACAGGCGAGCACATTGTCCATCTTTACAATAAGGGCATTACTGCTCGTCAAATTCTAACGACAGAAGCCTTCGACAATGCCTTGGTTATGAATATGGCCATTGGCGGTTCAACCAACGCTGCACTTCATCTGCCTGCAATTGCTCACTCCGCGGGTATCGAATTAGACGTAAGCGGTTTTGAAAAAGTCGATCATATTCCGACGTTATTAGCTATCAGTCCAAATGGCCCGTGGGGTGTTCAAGACTTATGGGCTGCTGGCGGTATGCCAGCGGTTATGAAAGTAATGGAAAATGACTTAAATACTGACTGCTTAACCGTGACAGGCCAACCATTACAGGCAACAATTGACAATGCCAAAATACTGAATCGTAACGTGATCCCAACTCGAGATAACCCTCACCGTAAAGAGCCAGGCATTACGGTATTGCGCGGTAACTTAGCAACAGAAGGTAGTGTCATTAAACAAGCAGGCGTTAAACCTGAGCTAATGAAAGTTACAGGCCCTGCGGTATGTTTTGATAGTGAAGAAGAGGCTATTGAATATATTCAAGACGGTAAACTCAATGAAGGTGAAGTTGTTGTTCTTAAATACATGGGACCGAAAGGTGGTCCTGGCATGCCTGAAATGCTCGGTGCAACGTTAGCTCTCAAGGCGGCTGGAATGGGCTCTGCAGCCCTTGTTACCGACGGGCGTTTTTCAGGCGCTACTTCAGGTCCATGCGTTGGACATATTACTCCAGAAGCCGTTGATGGCGGTTTAATTGCTTTCATTGAAGATGGCGACATAATCACCATTGACATCCCAAATCGCAGTCTTCACGTTGATTTAACTGACGATGTCATCGAACAACGGAAAGTTGGCTGGAAGCCAACCATCAAAGATGTTGGCTTTGGTTATATGGATAGATATCGCAAATATGCCAAGTCTGCATCATACGGCGCGGTATTAGATTAAAGGGGGCGTGTTGCGCAAATTTATTCAAGCTAATTGAAATAGTTGAATTCAATTGCGCAATAAGTTCAATATGAACGATTCAAATAAAAAACGTCGTAGCCAAGGATGGTTTAATGGTAACCGATTAGAAAGTTATCAACATCGTAGTTGGATGCGTAATCAAGGCCGACCAGATGATTTTTTTGATGGCCGTCCCGTGATTGGCATCTGTAATACGTGGTCGGAACTAACACCTTGTAATGGTCATTTTAGAGAATTGGCTGAAAAAGTAAAAATCGGCATTTACGAGGCAGGTGGTGTGCCCGTTGAATTTCCTGTAACCAGTCTTGGTGAAACACTTATGCGTCCAACAGCCATGATGTTTCGTAATTTGGTGTCAATGGATGTTGAAGAGACTATCAGAGCGAATCCAATGGATGGCGTCGTATTGCTATGTGGTTGTGATAAAACAACACCTGCCTTATTAATGGGCGCGGCCAGTTGCAACTTGCCCACGATGGTGTTGTCCGGCGGCCCCATGCTCAATGGCAAGCACAAAGGACAGGACATTGGTTCGGGCACACACGCATTTAAATTCCTTAATGAATTAAAAGCTGGGCTGATGACTGAAGCTGAATTTGATCAAACAGAAGCTGAAATGTCTCGCTCCGTTGGTAATTGCATGACCATGGGTACGGCGTCAAGTATGGGCTGTATGGTCGAAGCAATGGGCATTGCATTACCAGGTAACGCGGCAATTCCAGCCCCAGACGCTAATCGAAAATTAATGGCGCAAATGGTCGGCAGACGTATTGTCGATTTGGTCAAAGATGATGTGCCATTATCAAAAATACTTACCAAACAAGCGTTTGAAAACGCCATAAAAGTAAATGCCGCAGTTGGCGGTTCAACAAATACCGTAGTTCACCTGATCGCCATTGCCGGACGAGTGGGGATTGATATCACCCTTGATGATTGGGATCGATTAGGCAAGGACATCCCAACTTTAGTCAATCTATTGCCTTCGGGACAATATTTGATGGAAGATTTTTATTATGCTGGTGGTTTACCTGTGGTGCTCAATCGCATCAAAAAACATCTGCACAACGAGGCGTTAACCGTCAGTGGAAAAACAATTGGTGAAAATAATGCCAACGCCGAATGTTATAACGACAAGGTGATTTTGCCTTATGAACAGCCACTCTGTGAAAACGGTGGTATCGCTGTACTTAAGGGAAATTTGGCTCCGCAGGGAGCGGTGATTAAAGTCTCAGCCGCCTCACCAGAACTTATGCAACATACAGGTAGAGCTGTGGTATTTGAATCCTTAGATGAGTACCGACAAACCAGTAATGAGCCAGACTTTGATATTAAGCCAGATGACATTATTGTATTAAAAAACAGCGGCCCTGTTGGGTATCCGGGGTTTCCAGAAACCGGTAATGTGTCACTTCCTACAAAGATCCTTGAACAAGGTGTGCGCGATATGGTCCGCATCTCAGATGCCCGAATGAGTGGCACTGCCTTTGGTACCGTTGTATTGCACACAGCACCAGAAGCGGCTGTGGGTGGCCCAATAGCATTGGTTAAAAACGGCGATACCATTACGCTTGATGTCAACGCACGTCGTTTAGAATTGCACGTCAGTGATGAAACGCTAGCAGCAAGAAAAGCAGAATGGCAACCACCTGATGTACCCGCAGCTGAACGCCGTGGGTATGCACACTTATATCGCAGTCATGTTACACAAGCTGATACGGGTGCCGATTTTGATTTCTTGATTGGTGGCGGCGAGGCTGTCTTACCTAAACCCTCGCATTGATAAACCTTTTCGATAAAGTTTGTGATCAATAAACAGAACAATAAAGAGAAACTCTAATGGGACAAGACTATAAAAATTTTAAAGAAAACACCGATAACTGGTATGAACAATGTGAGTCATTTCAATGGCGTCAGTCCGTCATCAAGTACCGAAAAATGGGTAATGGCCCAGTTTTATTGATGGTTCATGGCTACCCTACAGCGGGCGTCGATTGGATGGACATTGCCGATGAGTTGCAGGAAACATTCACTATTGTGGCACCAGATATCGCGGATGCAGGTCAGTCTGAAAATCCAACGCACCGCGTTTACACCTTGCATGAGCACGCTGATATGATTGAGGAGTTAATGGCAGAACTGTGCATCGATGAGGTGCATCTTGTTGGCCACGATGTGGGGGATTCGATTTGCCAAGAATTAATTGCCAGACAAAACGCCAAAGCATTGAGTTTTGCTATCCATAGTTGCGTGTTTTTTAATGGTGGTATTATTATGGCGGCACACAGACCAAGAGACGTTCAGGTTGCTCTGGCAGGCCCTAATGGCAGCGAGGTTGCTCGTCAATTAGCACCGCCACAATTTTATCAAGCGATTAAAGACATCATGGGAACTGAAAAGCCACCTGAAGAGGCGTTAGAGGTTATTTGGCAAGTATCTAAAAGTGTTAATGGTGTTGAATCCTTGGCGAGAAGAAGTCATAACATGCTAGATAGACACCAACATACTGGCCGTTGGGTAAAGGCGCTAAAAGACACCAAGCTGCCAATGATAATGATCAATGGTACTGAAGATCCCATTTCGGGTAATCATGCCTGTGACGTAATCGCTGAGACTTTGCCTCATATGAAATTAATACGTTTACCTGAAATCGGCCATTTTCCAATCATCGAAGCGCCACAGCTTTGTGTTAAAGCCATGACAGACTTTTATCGCGAATTATCGGTTCTACCCGTTTAAACATATTTAGGAGGCTTCATCATGTTAGAAAATAAAGTAGCTTGGGTAACTGGGGGCGGCACTGGCATTGGCCGTGCCGCTGCGATAAAACTGGCAGAGTTGGGGGCAACCGTGATTGTTTCTGGCCGCAGAGAACAACCGCTAATAGATACAGTGACGCAGATCCAGCAAGCCCAAGGTCGAGCCGACTATGCGGTTTTAGATATTGGCAATAAGAACAATATCTATGAAGTAGCCCAGCGTTTACAACAAAAACACGGTGATATTTCGGTGTTAGTAAACAATGCGGCTATTAATTTGCCAACCCGTCATTGGCACAATATGGAAAGCGATGACTGGGAAAACGTGATCAACGTTAACATTAACGGCAGCTATCATTGTATTAACGCTCTATTACCAACCATGCGCAGCAACAACGATGGCCTAATCGTCAACGTTGCCTCATGGGCTGGCGTACATTTAACGTACTTGTCAGGCGCAGCTTATAGCACATCGAAGACTGCATTAATCGCAATGAGTAACAATCTGAACCTCGAAGAAGGTCATAATGGTATTCGCTCTACGGTTATTTCACCGGGCGAAGTTGCAACAGATTTTGCAGCACAGCGTGAGGGTGGTTCAGCTGCTGAAGGTGCTTATGACATTGCGCTGCAACCAGAAGATGTCGGCGATACCATTGGCTTTATTGCACAACTGCCAAAGCGAGCTTGTATTAATGAAATGGTCATTAGCCCATCAAATAACCGTTGGCATACCAACAACCGCATGGTTAAAACTTAACCAAATAAAAGTTAAAACACATCTGCTGGCTTACGTCAGCAGATGCTTGGTATTGTGTTGACCTTTGAGCAGGTAAGCATGATATTCCATCAGCTAATGCGAACATTCTGGCCTTTCCACTGAATTAGCACCTTTTCTACAATGAGATAATGGATAATAAGCAGCCTACTTTGCAAGCTCAATATGCAACGATGTTCCCATTGAAAAAACCAGTAATTAGGCTTGTTAATATAGATCTTTCACTAGAAAAAACGGCTCTGATGAGCTAATGCCGTTCACTTAAGGTGAGCGGCATTTCTTTTTATAGGGTACCGAGCGGGTCGTTTCTTCACACATCGAGGAAATATTCTTTGCCGCCGGGGCTCTAAGATAAGGCTTTCAGCCATACCGTA